>CAMVBD010000342.1 GCA_947165615.1 uncultured Clostridia bacterium
GCAATGTCGATGCTGCCGTCGGGAGACAGGACGCGCCCCGCGCCGTCCGCAAAGCGTTCGCCGTGGCGCACCCACCGGGTGCCGGGGGCGGTGGAGGAGACCTCGATGATCTCGTCCGAATTCGTGCGGTCGGCGGAGTACATAAAGCCGAACATCTGATAGTCGGGCGTCTCCTCGCCGTACGCAAGACCGTAGCCGGACAGGAAGGAGAAGGTGATCCCCTGCTCCTCCAGCGCGGCAAGCCGCTCGCGGACCGTGGATTGCGCTTCGTAGTACCGGTCGGTCTCCTCGCGCACCGCGTCCTTTGTGATATAGGAGCGCACTTCCTCATACCGGTCGGTCGGCACAAGGGCGCAGAGGGAGGGCGCGGACAGGACGATCTCGTCCACGAACACGCCGAGGACCTCGTCGATGAGGTCTCTTAACGCGGGCTTGGCAAAGAGCCTGAGCGCCCAGTTGACGACGTACCCCCAGGGCATGCCGACCATGTCGGCGACAAGGCCGTTATAGACGAGGTCGGGGGAATTGTCGGCGTAACGCTTCGTGATGAGGTCGTAGATGACTTCGCTGCCCTGCCAGCAGCCGACGATGGATACCACGCGCCGCGTGTGGTTGTCCGAGCGGTCCGGATACGCGGCAAGATAGGCGGACACGACGCTTGCGCCCATGCTCATGGGCACCAGCACGACCTCCTTTGCCCCGACCTTGTTGGTCTGAAGGATGGTCTCGACAAAGTCGTGGAGTCCCGTCACGTTCTCGGACGTGTAGGAAAAGGCGTTGTAGTTATAGCAGTAGAGATAGTCTTCATAGTCGGCGCCGAGGGCGGCCTTTGCCACGTCCCGGCAGGGGATGGAGCCGTAAAAGCGGTTTTTGGCCTCGCTTTCACCCGCGGCGTTCGTCGGGTACTCGGACACGGGGCAGGTGTAGCGCGGGGTGACGAGGTTCGGCTTGACGCTCCCCTTTTCGCCGAGGATGTTGTAGCCGAACAGGGACCGGACGATCGTGCGCACGTCCGCCTCCTTGACGCTGTTTTTGCGCGTCACGGTGGAGATGAGCAGCCTTAAAACCGTGCGGATGATGGCCTTAACGGTCTCCTTTTCCTTCAGCGCCTCGTCGAAGTAGTTGTTGAAGAGGTTGAAGCGCGCCTTGAACTTTCCGTCCGCGATAAGGCGCGAATAGGTGTCGTAGTTCTGTAACTCCGGCGTCGCGTATTCGTCGTCGAACAGATAGGTAAAGCTCTGTCCGATGCCGGTCACAAACACGATCAGGCTGTTTTCTCCCTCCACAAAGGGCGAAGCGTCCGCGGTCACGGCAGTCGCGGCCGGCGCGCCGATCCCTAAAAGCAGGACGGCGGAAAGAATGACGGCAAGCAGTTTTTTCATAGCGGTTTCCTCCTGTAAAACGGTTCGCGGCAAAGCCGCGTCTCCGTATACGTTCCTGAAAAAACAGTATACTGATTGTATTATACAACACGCGTATTGAAAAATCAATCGTCTTTTACGGGATTTGACAAAGGTCGCTGCGGGCTCGGAAATAAAAACAGCCGGGGGAAAGCGCCTCCGGCTGTTGTCAGTTTATTTTGCCAGCGGCACGACGTAGTCGAAATTGCCGTACCAGTTGTGCAGATAGTAGTTGCGGCAGCGGAAGGTGACGGTCGAATCCGTGACCTCCATAAGAAAACCGAGGCCGTTGACGGCATATTCCACCGGCCAGTTCGGCATCAGGAAGGACGTGAGATTGAGATAATTGACGCCGTTTAACTGCCGGTAGGTCGGGGTGTCCTGCGAATTCGACAGGCCCTTGTGGAAGTGCCCGGTCAGGCAGAAGACGTTTTTGTGCGCCTCGAGAATGGACTTGATGCGGGAGTTCCACGGCTCCTCGACGCCCGCATCCGGGTAGTAGTGCTCCTCGCCGTGGATGCCGGACAGCGGCACGTGCATCAATACGAAAACGGGACGGCCGTCGACGGCGTATTTGTCTAGTTCGCTGTCAAGGAATGCCAGCGCCGCGTCCGAAAACTCGGGGTGGTCCCAGTTGTCGGCACTCTCATCGTTGAGGCAGATAAAACCGTAGCCGTTGACCTCGACCGTGTAATAGGGCTTGTCGATCCCATAGCCGAGGTACTCGTTGCAAAGCCCCACAAAGTCCGAAAGCGCCTCGGGGTTCATGCGCTCTCCTTCGGCCTCCTTTGCGTGGCCGATGTCATGGTTGCCCGAAATGATGACCGGCGTGACGCCGTCGTCCAGCGTTTCGGTCGTGATCTCAAAAAAGCGCTCCAAGGTAGCAAAGTCCCCGTAGTTTGTCAGATCCCCGAGCACGACGGCGGCGTCGAGGTCGAACTTGTTCATGTCGCGGTAGCAGGTTTTGAGGGCGGACTGCCCGAGCGGCAGTCTGCGGTCAATGTGGACGTCCGATACCAGCGCGGCGCGAAGTTTGACCTCGTCCTCCGTTTTGGCGTTCCGCCCGCCCGAAAACGGGATAAAGGCCATGATGAACGCCGTAACGGACGCAAAAAACCGCTGCAGCATTAAAATGACGTGTTCCATAAAAACGCTCCCATCTTTTGGATTTCTTTTTTATTTTAGCACCCGTTTTCACGGAATGCAAGACAAAAGTTTTCGGGGACGCAAACGCGTCCCCGGAAAGGTGTTGGGTGTTGGGTGTTGGATGTTGGATGAGGAGCGAGGGACTGGCCTCGCCCTTACCCATTATAAATGCGGCGAAGCCGCCACCGAAATTCTGTATTCTGTATTTTGCATTTTCCCGTGTACCCGTGCCTTACGGCCCAGTCGGAAACATGGTCGAAAAACTTCGCTCCCCCGCTCGTTTTTCTCGTGTTTCCTCCAGCCTGCGGTTCGCCTTCATCCGCCACTGGCGGCGGCGAATCCTCGGCCCC
>CAMVBD010000343.1 GCA_947165615.1 uncultured Clostridia bacterium
CTGCGCGCTTTCGATGATTGAGGGCTCGGAGGGACGGAGCTTGCGGTAAACCTCAATCAAGCCTTCCTCGATGTTGTGAGCCTGATCCTTTTCGATTGTCGCCTTCATTCTTTCGTCGTCGCCGAAAAAGTCGAGGATCTCGGCGTTGGAGGAAAGGCCCAGCGCGCGGATGAGCGTGGTGACCGGGAGTTTTCTGTTTTTGTCGATGCGCACGTAGAAGACGTTCGCGGGATCGGTCTCGTATTCGAGCCACGCGCCGCGGTTCGGGATGACCGTGGTGGCGTAGAGTGTTTTACCGATTTTGTCGCGGCTCATTTCGTAATACACGCCCGGGGAACGGACGAGCTGGGAAATGATGACGCGCTCCGCGCCGTTGATGATGAACGTGCCGGAGTCGGTCATAAGCGGAAAATCGCCCATGTAGATCTCGTTGGTCTTGATCTCGCCCGTCTCCTTGTTGAGAAGACGCGCCGTGACGCGCAGGGTGGCGGAATAGGTGGTGTCCCGCTCCTTGCACTCCTTGACGGTGTACTTGGGCGTGGAATCGATCCGGTAGTCGATGAAATCCAGCACCAGGTTCCCGGTGTAATCGGTGATCTCGTCCACGTCCCTGAGCACCTCTCTCAGGCCCACGTCCATAAACCACTGATACGAGTTCTTCTGGACCTCGATGAGGTTGGGCATCTGCATGACCTCATTGATCTTGGAGAAACTCAGTCTGGTCTTTCTGCCGACTTTTACGGGTTTCGTTTTTACCATAAAAACATTTCACTCCGATCTTTTTTATCCGCTGACCGCCCTCCCGCCGCAAACGGGAAAACGGTAATACACAAAGGTGCACGAAATTGCCTCTTGACAAAGCCCGTTTTTTTGCTATAATCATAGACGGGAACCCGTTCAGAGGATATTCATATCCATTATAATGCAGTATAGTATTTTAGCAAAGAAAACACGGCTTGTCAAGTGTTTTCTTTGTTTTTATTTTAAATTATTTTCATTCTTGCAAATTCACGCGAATCTGTTATACTGGAAGAAAGAACCGGAAGGAGGGACGGAAAGTGCCAAAAGCAACGCAGCGGTTTGAACTGCTGGTCGGCTCCGACGCGGTACGCGGGCTCAAAGAAAAAAGAGTCGCCGTGTTCGGGCTCGGGGGCGTGGGCGGCAGCCTTGCGGAGGCGCTGGCGCGCGCGGGCGTCGGGCGGCTCGATCTCATCGACGACGACGTCTTTACCGAGACGAACCTCAACCGGCAGCTTTTTGCCGTCTCCTCCGCCGTCGGGCAAAAAAAGACCGCCGTCGCAAAAAAACGGCTCCTCGACGTCTGTCCCGCCTGCGTCGTCACGGCGCACGACATGTTTTATCTCCCGGAGACGGCAGACGCCATCGACCTGAGGCAGTACGATTACGTCGCCGACGCCATCGACACGGTTTCGGCAAAGCTGGAACTCATCTGCCGCGCAAAGGCCGCGGGCGTGCCGATTTTATCCTGCATGGGCACGGGCAACCGGCTGGACCCGACGAGGCTGACCGTACGCGCCGTGTACAAACCGGCGGGCGATCCCCTGTCGCGCGTCATGCGCCGGGAACTCCGAAAGCGCGGCGTCCCCTCCCTGACCGTCGTGTGCTCGGACGAGGAGCCCATCCCCCGGCACGAGACCGACGACCCGCCCGAGACCAAAGGGAACCTCTCCCGTCCCGCGCCCGGCTCCTCGCCCTTCGTCCCCCCCGCGGCGGGACTCCTGATGGCGAGCGTGATCGTGAGGGAGCTTATCAAGTAAGGCCGGGAACACAAAATACAACGCAAAATGCAAAAATACAATGCAGAATGCAGAATACAAAATACAAAATAAAGGGGCCTGCGGCCGGCATTTTAATCGGGTAAGGGCGAAGCCCTTCCGCAATTTTGCATTCTTTATTTTGCATTCTGCATTGATTCAAACAAAATCGCTAATCGCTAATCGCTAAAAGGAGGCACACTTATGGACAACAGACAAGGCGGCAGACAGCGCGTCGGCGGCGGTCAGGGAAAGACCGTCGGGACGCACGGCGCGGGACTGGGCACCGGGCCCGTCGGCAAACAGGACGGCTACTCCCAGCGTCCGGGCTTCGGCGGCGGCAGACGCTCCGCCGACGGCGCCGGAGAATCCGGCGGCGACCCGACGAGAGGCATTCTTTCCGCGCTGATGGGCGGAAAAAAGAGCAAACTGATCCTGATCGTCATCGTGATCGCGCTGGTCGTCATCTTCGGCCGCAAATTCTTTAAGTTCTCAAACAATTCGGACATCGCAAGCACCGGCTTTACGACCGCAAACGGCACCAACGGCACCTTTACCGGGTGGACGGCGACCGAAAACACCGGCGCTGTGAACACGACCGTCTCCCCCGAGGCGAGAGCCCGCTACACCGAGATCCTCGGCAACGGGCAGGACAAGGCGACCGTCATGGTCTACATGTGCGGCACCGACCTGGAGTCCAAGTACGGCATGGGCTCAAACGACCTCAACGAAATGCGCTCCGCCACCATCGGCTCGAACGTGAACGTCATCGTCTACACCGGCGGCTGCAAACAGTGGAAGACCGGGGGCATCTCGAACACCGTCAACCAGGTCTGGGAGATCCGGGACGGCAAGGTGACCCGCATTGCCGAAGACAGCACCGCGAACGCCATGACGAACCCCAACACCCTGTCGGGCTTTATCAAGTTCTGCGCCAAAAACTACCCCGCCAACCGCAAGATGCTGATCCTGTGGGACCACGGCGGCGGCACGATCTCGGGCTACGGCTATGATGAAAAGAACGCGTCCGCCGGCTCCATGACGCTGGCGAAACTCTCCGACGCCTTAAAGGCCGCCGGGGAAAAGTTC
>CAMVBD010000344.1 GCA_947165615.1 uncultured Clostridia bacterium
AAAGTGTTTGATGTACTCGACGTCGGCAAGGTTGCAGTTTTCGGGCATGTACACCGGCGGGTGCGCCCAGTACCACGCGTCGTAGGTGCCGTTGTCACAGTTGAGCATATCGTAACCGGCTTCCTCAAGAAGCTTGACGGCTTTTTCGCTTTCTTCCATCGTCCTGCCGACTTCCTCATAGGCTTCGCCCGGAAGCGCTCCCTGCCGGAAGCCCTTGGTCTTGGAAACGACGGAATACCGCAGCGACACCGGGAAGTCCTTGCCGCACAGGCGCTTGATGGCGCGCACGATGTCAGTGGCGAAACGGTAGCGGTTTTCGAGGCTGCCGCCGTATTCGTCCGTACGGTGGTTGACGTAGGGAAGGGTGAACTGGTCTAAGAGATACCCCTCGTGCACCGCGTGGATCTCCACGCCGTCCACGCCCGCGGCCTTGAGTTTTTCGGCGGCATAGGCAAAGGCCATGACAAATTCATGGATCTCCGCCTTCGTCAGTTCGCGGGACGGGATCTTGTCCGACCAGCGGTTGGGGGAGGGGGAGGCGGAAGCCGTGATCTTGTCAAGGTCCATGACGGGCTTCGAGAGTTTGCGCAGCAGCGGGTTCGTGTACAGCATTTCCATCATGGGACTGACGGTAAAGGAGCGTCCGAAGCCCGCCGTCAGCTGCACGAAGAGTTTGGCGCCGGTCTTGTGGAATTCGGGCATCCACGCGGCAAGGTCCTTGTACATCCTGTCGTTTTTGTGCAGCCATTGCCCGAGCATGGGGTTATAAACGGGCTGGCAGCCGGGCAGCACAAGGCCCGCGTTGTTTTTCGCGACCTCCAAAATAAAGCGCGCGCTGGCCTTGTCAAAGTGGTTTTTCTCCATCCAGCCGAACAGATCCGTGCCGCCCATGGAGGTCAGAACGATGCGGTTTTTGATCTCGCACGCGCCGATCTTCCACGGCGTAAACAAAGGCTCCAAGCGTTTATCCATCGAAGTGCTCCTTCTTTCTGATATAAAATCGGCGGAAATGCTGAAAAATTCACAGTTCCGTCATGTAATCGGGGACAAACCCTGATACAATAATCATAGCATACAAACAGGCAAGTTACAAGTGTTTTTTAGGAGGTTCGGCATGGCTGTACAAAAAGAAAACCTGCAAAAAGGAATGGAAAAACTGCTTTCCATCGGTCCGAAGCTGACGGGCAGTCAGGGGCAGTTGGCGTTTATCAAATATCTCAAGGAGCAGATCTCCGCCATGGATCTGCCCCTTTACACGGACCCCTTTTATTTTGAAAGCTGGGAAGCGACGGACGCCGCTTTTTCCGTCTTTTCGGAGGAAGGGGAGGAGACGCCCGTCCACATTTCTTCCGTCCATCCCTATTCCGGCGAAACGCCGGACGAGGGCGTCAAGGCGCAGTTGTTGTATCTCAGCGGTCTTGACAAAGCGGTAAAGGCGGAAGGCAAGATCGTCGTCATGAAGATCGAGGACCTCGGCAAGATCCCGTCCGAGGTCGCGTTTGACAAACGCTCCGCCTACCCCGAGGACACGGTCATGCCCGCGTTTTACAACGGCCCCGTCGCCACCGCCATGGTGCGCTGTCTTGCCGAAGGCGCGCTCAAACTCTTAAAACCGGCTGCCGCCGTGTTTGTTTGGCAGGGCATTCCGGACGCCGCTGTGGAAGGGCAGTGGATGCCGTTTATTCAGGACTATCTGGGCCTGCCCGTCATTTGGCTCAACGCTTCCGACGGGGACGCGGTGATCGCCGCGGCAAAAGCGAAACAGACCGCTTTTCTGAAGCTGACCGCCAAGAAAAACAAATACGCCTATACCGAGACGTTTTATTCGATCATCGAGGGGACTCAAAAGGACAGCGGCGAGGTCGTGATCGTCAATACCCATACCGACGGGCCGAACGCGGTGGAGGAAAACGGCGGCATAGCCCTTTTGGAACTCATGCGCGACCTGCGGGAGACCCCGCCCGCGCGGACCCACATTTTCCTCTTTACGACCGGGCATTTCCGTCTGCCGGTCTTCAAGGACATCCGTACCGGCGGCTTTCAGTCCGCCTCCCGCTGGCTGCAGTATCACCGCAACCTCTGGGACGGCAAGGGCAGCCACTTAAAGTGCGTCGCTAATCTTGCCGTGGAGCATCTCGGCTGCCTCGAATGGATCGTAGACGACGGGGAGTATGTCGGCACCGGAAAGCCCGACGTCGAAATGGTCTATACCGGCAACAAATATATGGACGAACTGTATCTTGAAACCGTAAAGGAACACCGCGGGAACGTGCGCAGCATCACGCTCAAGGGGCACAACATGCTGCATTTCGGCGAGGGGCAGAACTTTTTTACCATGGGCATCCCCGGGATCTGTCTTGTGCCGGGTCCCTATTATCTGTGTGTGCAAAGCGAAGGGATGGAGGCTGAAAAATTCGATTTGGACCTGATGGCCGCACCGACCGAGACCTTCCGCAGGCTCATCCGCAAGCTCGACGCCTCCGACGCCCGGGCCTTCGGCAAAAGCGAGGGCTACTCCTTTGTGTTCGCAAAATCCGTCTCCGGCGGCGACGGCTTTTTGCCCGGGCATTTCGTCCGCCGTCTCGTCGGCAGCATCAAGGCCGGACAAAACGCCGGGCAGCCGGACGACTGATCCGTAAAAAAGGGGACCGCGCTTCACGCCAAGCGCGGTCCCTTTGTCTGTCCTTCACCGTTTCGGCAGGTCTTCGCCGAAGCGCAGCCCCATCGCGTCGGCAAGCGCCCGGCAGTCCGAAAAGCCGTAAGCGACCGTGTCCGCCTTGTGGCTGTCGCTCGAAAACACGAACCGCCCGCCGCCGTCGCGCAGGGCGATCTGCATCTCGTCGATCGTCAGCGACGATTCAT
>CAMVBD010000345.1 GCA_947165615.1 uncultured Clostridia bacterium
GTCGGAGAATCGAATTACCATATTTACCCGGAGCAGGCGAACCCACAGCTCATCGGGCAGGAAAACTACCGGCTTGAGATCAAGATCGATCCGGCTTTCCGCGCCCGTGATGTTTTTCGGATCTGCCATATGATCGCGCAGTTCGCCTATGGCTTTATGAAAAACGCGGTCCTTTTCACCGCGCTTGCCGCCGGCATCGGAATCCTGCTGTTCGTTTTCGCGCTGTACGGCGCGGGCTGGTCGAAAAAGTCGGAAACGCCGGTTTCAGCAGGGCTTTGCAGGATCCCGACGGATATTCTGTTCCTTCTTTGGGGAGGGCTGCTGTTCGGCTGGATGGTCTTGGCGGCAAACGGTTACTGGCACAGGGGATTCGCCTTTCAGTCGATCATAACGGCAATACTGCCCTGCCTGATTACGCCGGGGATCTATATCGTTGCCGTAAAACTCAAAACGCATACGTTCCTGCGTTCCTCACTGCTGTATCTGATCCTCAAAAGCGCGTCGGAATCCATGGGGCTGTTATGGAAAATCGGTTTATGGTATGTGTTCACCCTCGCCTTCGCCGCGCTGTTCTTTTATCTTTTCAGGCGAAATATTCTCGCTCTTTTAATCATCTACATCACAGTCAGATTCTTTCAGCTGATCGGACTTGTTGTGCTGGCGGTCAATCTGCACGTCCTGCAAAAGGGCGCGAAGGATCTTGCTGACGGCAACTACAGGAAGATCGACAATCCCCTGCTGTTCGGCGAATTCAAAAAACACGCCGACGCGCTCAATTCCATTGAAACGGGCGTGCAGAAAGCCGTCGAGGACCGCATCAAAAGCGAAACGACGAAGAGCGAACTGATTACGAACGTCAGCCACGATCTGAAAACGCCCCTGACGTCCATCGTCAACTACATCGACTTATTAAAGCGTGAAGAGATCGGCAGCGAAAAAGCAAAAGAATACGTCGGCGTGCTGGACCGGCAGGCGCAGCGTCTGAAAAAACTGACTAACGACGTGGTGGACGCCTCCAAGGCCGCCGCGGGAAACGTGGAAGCGGCAAAAGAAAACCTGGACCTCGGCGTCGTTCTCACACAAATCGTCGGCGAATACCAGGACCAACTGCAAAAAGCGGATCTGAACCTTGTATGGGAAGCGCCGGACCGGCCGACGCCCATTGTCGCGGACGGCAGACTCCTGTGGCGCGTTCTCGACAATCTGATGTCCAACGCCGTCAAATACTCCATGCCCGGCACGCGCGTGTATCTTTCGCTGACGGATGATCCTGCGGCGGCGACGGTCACGCTGCGCAACATTTCGGGCGCGCCGCTGAACGTCAGCCCCGAGGAACTGACCGAACGGTTCGTACGGGGGGATCAGTCCCGCAACACGGAAGGCTCGGGGCTCGGGCTTTACATTGCGAGATCCTTTACGGCTTTGATGGGCGGCACGTTCCGCATTTCGATCGACGGAGATCTGTTTAAGGCGGAATTCTCTTTCCCGCGCGCGGATACCGCCGTACAAACGGTGAATTCCATTGTATAAAAAATGGGATTATTCTTGAAATTTTAAGAATATGTGTTATACTCAAGTACAGTGTAAATTTTGGAGGTAACGCATATGAAAAAAAGAATACCGATCCTTGCTCTGATTACCGTTCTTTCCCTGTTTCTTTTTGCGTGCCATTCCGAAAGCGGAACGGACGTTCTGACGGAATCGGGGCTGAACCCCGCGGATTGGACGCAAAACGGGACGAAGCCCGCGGATACGGAGAGCGAACTCCCCGCGACGGAACAGACTGGCGAGGCGACCGAGCCGTCGTCTTCTGAGGAAGCGACGGAACAGCAGTCCGAAGAAGGCGCCGAACATCAGTCAGCAGACGTTTCCGAGCAGGCGACGGAGGAACCCTCTTCCAAAGAAGATGAGACCGAACCCTCAACGGAAAAGCCCGCGGAGGAGCCGACAAACCCCGCGCCAGCAGATCCTTCCGATAAAGGCGCTGCCATCGCCGCGACCGCAAACGGCCTGATCGGCAAAACCTATGAATTCGGCGCGGTCGGTCCCGAGACCTTTGACAACTCCGGGCTTGTATATTACTGCTGCAAACAAAACGGCGTTACGATCCCGAGAAAGACCTCGGAATTCATTACCGTCGGCACCGAAGTCGGCCCTGACAAGCTTCAGCCCGGCGATATCGTGCTCTTTGCGCTGGAGGAAGGCTCCAAAACGCCGGACTTTGCGGGCATTTATATCGGCAACGGCTCCTTTATTTCCTGCAACAACGAGACGGTTCCCACAGGGACACACTCGCTTTCGGGCTTTTGGGGAGACCACTTTTTGACCGGCAGACGCGTCGGCTGACCGCAAATCCATTCAGACAGCGCTGCTTATCAGCGCCATACAAAACAAAGAACGCCTGTCCCCTTCGGGGCAGGCGCTTTGTTATGAAGTCGGTCAGCAGATCTCGCTGAGTTTGACGGGTCTGTGCTCGGCAACGCTCTTCTTGGCGGCAAGACCGATCTTGACGCTCTGAAGGCCGGCGTGGATGCCGACGGGCACTTCGGTGTCGTTTTCGACGGCGTTGACGAACTGACGCATCTCCTCGGAGAAGGAGCCCATATATCTTTCCAGGAAGAAGAACAGGGGCTTTTCACCGGTGACGCCGTTGGCGTCGGAGATGACGGCGGAGGACAGCGTATCGTTGGAGGTGGCGACCATACCCTTGGAACCGAACAGCTCCGCGCGCTGATCGTAACCGTAGACCGCGCGGCGGGAGTTGTCGATGACGGCCAGAGCACCGTTTGCCATTTTCATGGTGATGATGGCGGTGTCGACGTCGCCCTGCTCGCCAATGGCGGGATCCACGAGAACGG
>CAMVBD010000346.1 GCA_947165615.1 uncultured Clostridia bacterium
GTATACGAAAAGAGGAGGGGTCCTGATGACCGCGTTTATCAACGGAAAAGAAGACGTCAGTCTCTGCGACGTGCTGCTGGTCCACAGGGACGTCACAAAAAAAGCGCTGGACGGACTGCCGGAGGACGACCGGCTTATCGATCTTGCCGAACTGTTCAAGATCTTCGGCGATTCCACGCGCGTCAAGATCCTCTATCTGCTGCTGGAGGCGGAAATGTGCGTCTGCGACATCGCGGACAGTCTGAATATGACGGTGTCGGCGATCTCGCATCAGCTCAGGATCTTAAAAAGCGCGTCGCTGGTCAAATTCCGGCGCGAGGGCAAGACCGTGTTCTATTCGCTTGCGGACGAACACGTCGGGCAGATCCTGTCTATCGGGCTGGAGCACGTTTCGGAATAACGTTATCGCGTCGAAAGGATGGTATTCGTATGAAAAAGACTTTTAGGATGGAAGACCTTGACTGCGCCAACTGCGCCGCCAAAATGGAACAGGCAATCGCGGAACTCCCGGGCGTCAACAAAGTGACGGTGAGTTTTATGGCGCAGAAACTGATCCTCGACGCCGAGGACGACCAATTTGATGACATTCTGAAACAAGCGGTCAAGTGCGTTAAAAAAGTCGACGCCGACTGCGAAGTCCTGCTGTAAAAAACCATGAGCAAAAAACAGAAAAAACGTCTGATTCGCATTCTGATCGCGGCGGCGCTGTTCGGGGCGGTATGGCTGATCGACCGGTTTTTGCCGCTCCCGCCCTGGGCAACGCTTCTCCTGTACCTTGCGCCCTACTTTATCGCAGGCTGGGACGTCTTGTGGAAAAGCGCCCGCAACATTTCGCACGGGCAGGTCTTTGACGAGTGCTTTTTAATGGCGGTCGCCACCATCGGCGCGCTGATCATCGGGGAGTACCCCGAAAGCGTGTTCGTCATGATCTTTTACCAGACCGGCGAGCTGTTTCAAAGCGTTGCCGTCGGCAAAAGCCGCCGCTCCATCAAAAATCTGATGGACATCTGCCCCGAGACCGCCATCCGCCTTTCGGACGGCGGGGAAGAGGAGATCTTACCCGAGGAGGTCGAGGTCGGCGATCTGCTGCTGGTGCGCCCCGGCGACAAGATCCCGGTGGACGCTGTGGTCGAGGAGGGCTCGTCCGCCCTCGATACCGCCGCCCTGACCGGCGAAAGCCTGCCGCTTGACGTCGGCCCCGGCGACAAGGTCATTTCGGGCTGCGTCAATAAAAACGGCGTCCTGAAGATCCGGGCCTCCGCCGTCTTCGGGGAATCCGCCGTGTCGAGGATTTTGGAACTCGTTGAAAACTCCGCCGCCAACAAAGCGAAAAGCGAGACGTTCATTACAAAGTTCGCTCGCTGGTACACGCCCGCCGTCGTAATCGGCGCCGTGCTTCTGGCGCTGATCCCGTCCCTTATTACAAAAAATCCGTCCGAGTGGATCTATCGCGCTTTGATCTTTCTGGTCGTGTCCTGTCCCTGCGCCGTGGTCATCTCGGTGCCGCTGGCCTTTTTCGCCGGCATCGGCGGCGCGTCGTCCAAAGGCATTCTCGTCAAGGGCGGCAATTATCTCGAAGCCATGGCCGCCGTCACGACAGCCGTGTTTGACAAGACCGGCACGCTGACCGAGGGACGCTTTACGGTGTCCGACCTGATCCCCGCCGAAGGGATCACAAACCGCCAGCTTCTGACGCTTGCGGCGGGGGCGGAATACTACTCCACCCATCCCATCGCCGTCTCCATCCGGGAAGCGGCAAAAGACATCGCGCTCACCCCGCCCGACGCCGTCACGGAACTTGCGGGCAAGGGACTTCAGGCGCGGTTCGGGGATCGGATCGTTTACGCCGGGTCCGCCGTGCTCATGCAGGACCAAAACGTCGCCTTTACCGCCGTGCGGGACGAGGGGACGGTCGTGTATATTGCCGTGGACGGCCAGTATGCCGGCGCGGTCAAGCTTTCGGACCAGCCGAAAAAGGGCGCAAAAGAAGCCCTTTTTGCTGCAAGGAAAAACGGGATCAAACATACCGTCATGCTCACCGGCGACCGCAAAAACGCCGCCGAAAAAGTCGGACGGGAACTCGGCATCGACGAGATCTTTTCCTCCCTTCTGCCGCAGGAAAAGGTGGAAAAACTGGAAGACATCCTCCGCAGTCAGAAAAAACGCGAAAAAACCGTCTATATCGGCGACGGCGTCAACGACGCGCCGGTTCTCACGCTTTCGGACGTCGGCGTCGCCATGGGGGCGCTCGGCTCCGACGCGGCCATTGAAGCCGCGGACATCGTGTTTACGGACGACGACGTCGGCAAACTCCCGGTCCTGCTTCGCATCGCCAAAAAGACCGTGCGCATCGTGACCGAAAACGTGGCGTTTGCCCTCGGCGTCAAATTCGCGGTCCTGCTGCTCGCCGCCCTCGGCGTCGCAAATATGTGGCTCGGCGTCCTGGCGGACGTCGGCGTCGCGGTGCTGTGCATCCTCAATTCCATGCGCATGCTCTCCAAAAAATGATCCGGTCGTTATCCACAAACAAAAAGGACCGTTTTCGGTAAAAGATTACAATTTTGTAGCACTTTGTAACCGTTTTTTTCTTTCTTTTCCGGACGTTTCTGCTATAATGGCATCTGAAAAAGGAACGGGGAGGAACGAAAATGAAAACCTTTCTTTCAGACAACAAACTCGGATTCCTCTGCACGCTGATGCTTTCCGCCGTGTTCGCGGCTTCCGCCGTCATCGGCACCATTCTTCTGTAAGGAATTTCCCGAAAAAAGCCCAAAAATCGCGGTCGCATAACCGCGATTTTTTTATTGTCCCGTCTTTTGGAACGAAGGCGCGCGCTCTGCAGCCGGCGCCCGCGTTT
>CAMVBD010000347.1 GCA_947165615.1 uncultured Clostridia bacterium
CTGACACAGGGAACGCTGTAATCGCTCTTCTCGAATCCCGTATGACAATCTCGTTATGTCTGCTCCCGCTTCAGATATCCGATCCTTTCCGCAATCAGGATCTGCGTTTTCAGTTCCAAAAGGGATCCCTTCGCGTATGCAAGGAACTGAATATATTCTTTTGTGGATTCCCGGCCGTACCCTTCCGCGATATTGGAAGGAATCGATACGGCGGCACGACGAATCTGATCCGACAACGCGTAACGTTCCTCAGCCGGGAGAAATCGGCATAGTTCATAAACCTCTGCCGCTATTTCCATCCCGATATTCCACGTCTCTGTGTTTTCTATCGCCATATTTTTTGATCGATTCTCAAATCATTTCCCGTGCACCCGTGTGCCCATGCACCCGTGTGCCCGCGCGCCGGTAACGGCGCGCTCTTATCAGCGCGCTTTATACGGGGTATATTTCAGGTACACGCACGAGAGCCCGGGCAGGTCGACGGTAAAGGAATGGTCCTTGCCGTGCATGGGGATCTTTTTGGTGTAGATCCGTTTGCCCTTTTCGCGGGCGCCGCCGAACGCGGCGGCCTCGGAATGAAGGATCTCGGTCAGAACGCCTCTGGCCTCAATGCCGATGCGGTAGTCGTGCCGGTCGACGGGGGTGAAGTTGCAGATGCACACAAGCGTTTCCTCGTCCTTATTCTTGCGGGCGAAGGCGACGACGGAGTTGTCGTTGTCGTCCGGGACGAGCCACCGGAAGCCGTCCCACGAGTAGTCGATCTCCCAAAGCTGGGAATGGTCGGCGTAGGTCCGGTTCAGCGCCCTGACAAAGTCGTGCAGGCTTTTGTGCGCCGGATAGTCGAGCAGAAACCAGTCGAGCTGGCGTTTTTCGTCCCATTCGATGAACTGGCCGAACTCCTGTCCCATGAACAGCAGTTTTTTGCCGGGATGGGCGTACATATAGCCGAGGAAGGCCTTCATGCCCTTGAACTTTTCCTCATACGTGCCGGGGAATTTGTCCAGCAGGCTCTTTTTGCCGTGGACGACCTCGTCGTGGGAAATGGGCAGCACGAAGTTTTCGGAAAAGGCGTAAAACAGGGAGAAGGTGATGAGGTCGTGGTTATATTTGCGGGACAGGCCGTCGAGCTGCGAATAGCGCAGGATGTCGTTCATCCAGCCCATGTTCCACTTGAAGTTGAAGCCGAGGCCCCCGTCCGACGCGGGACGCGAGACCATGGGCCAGGCGGTGGACTCCTCCGCGATCATCAAAGCGTGGGGGAAGTCCCGGAAAATGCTTTCGTTGAGGGTCCTGAGGAACGCGACGGCCTCGAGGTTTTCCCGTCCGCCGTAAATATTGGGACGCCAGTTGCCGTCCTGCCTGCCGTAGTCGAGGTAGAGCATGCTGGCGACGGCGTCGACGCGGACGCCGTCCACGTGGTATTTATCGAACCAGAAGTGCGCGGAGGAGGTCAGGAAGCTGACGACCTCGCCCTTGCCGTAGTCAAAGATGCGGGTGCCCCAGTCGGCGTGCTCGCACTTTAGGTCGTCCGTGTATTCGTACAGCCTTGTGCCGTCGAATTCGTACAGCCCGTGCGCGTCCTTGGGGAAATGGGCGGGGACCCAGTCGAGGATGACGCCGATCCCCTTTTGGTGCAGGCGGTCGACGAGATACATAAAGTCGTGCGGCGTGCCGTAGCGGGAGGTCGCGGCAAAATACCCCGTCACCTGATAGCCCCACGAGCCGTCAAACGGATGCTCCATGACGGGCAGGAACTCGACGTGCGTATAGCCCATGTCGCAGAGGTACTCCGGCAGGCTTTCGGCAAGGTCGCGGTAGGAGTACGGGGCGTCCTCGCCGTGGATGCGCCACGAGCCGAGGTGCATTTCGTAAATGTTGACCGGGCTTTCATAAATATTGCGGGCGGAACGCGCTTTTACGTAATCCGCGTCGCCCCAGTCGTAGCCGTCCAGTTCATAAAACTTCGAGGCGTTTGCGGGGCGCGTCTCGCAGTGGAAGGCGTAGGGATCGGTCTTCATGTGCTCCTTCCCGTCCGCGCCGAGGATGCGGTATTTGTACGCGTCGTAGGCGTTTACGTTTTTGACGTAAGCCTCCCACGTGCCGTCCGGCAGACGGGTCATAGGAGAAGCCGCATTGTCCCAGCCGTTGAAATCGCCGACGACGGACACTTCTTTTGCGCCCGGCGCCCAGACGCGGAAAGCGACCTTGTCGCCCTCGCGGTGCGCGCCGAAGAATTCATAGGCGCAGGCGTTGTTTCCCTGATGGAAGAGATACAGGGGCACTTCGGATGTCTTTGTGTTCTTCTTTTTCATTCTGCTATCCCTCCGCATTTTAGTTTAACAAATTATTCATACTTTTTCAAGTGTAAATTTGACTATTTTGTTAGAAGACTCTTTGTGAGTTTTTCACAGTTTTTGTGCAAAATGACGATTAAGGGCAAATTGGCGCCTGCGGTGGAAGCGCGGAGCCGGGAAAGATAAAAGATGGGAGGGAAAAATAAAAGTAAAAGATAAAAGATAAAAGATAAAAGATGAAATTCGGGTTGCGGGTCGCCGGAGGCGACCTCTGCCGCAGGCAGAAGCAACGACCGAGCCGGGAGGCGAGACCCTGCGGCCGGCATTATGAAATGTGGTATGGAGCGTCAGCTCCATCCTTCACTCTTCACTCTTCACTCTTCACTCTTCACTACCCTCCTGCACCACCATCAAAAAAGCCCGCGCCGGGTTTGGCGTGGGCTCAAAGTATGGGGTCGTCAGTCGTCCTTGCGGCGGAGGGTTTCGAGGCCGACGGCGGCTCGCGGGATCAGACGGGCGTCGGTGTCGGTCTCCTTGCGGTCGAAATCGTCGGCGCC
>CAMVBD010000348.1 GCA_947165615.1 uncultured Clostridia bacterium
GAAGCGGACCGTGTAGGTTTTTGTCGGGATGGATGCGCTGAGCGTCAGCGGGACGTTTTCGGTCTTTGTCTGCGAAGCGGGCGCGCCGGAGCCGCCGTTGGCGTTATACGACACGGTATAAGTCGCGCCCTGTACCCAATGCGCGTAGAGTGTGGTGTTGCCGCTGATCGTTGTGGCGGAGGTTACCCGCGTTCCGCCGGACGCGGCGGTGTACCAGCCGTCAAAGACAAAGCCGGAGCGGGTGGGCGTCGGC
Source organism: uncultured Clostridia bacterium (assembly GCA_947165615.1). Taxonomy (GTDB): domain Bacteria; phylum Bacillota; class Clostridia; order Oscillospirales; family Acutalibacteraceae; genus RUG806. The sequence continues at coordinate 254 of CAMVBD010000348.1, forward strand.
AGCGTGCCCGCCGTGGGGTTTGTCCACTGCGCGTAGAGGGTAACGTCGGCGTTGGCGGTATAGCTGCCGCCGGAAGCGTAGGACGCGCCGGAGCCGTCCGCTTTTATATTCCAGTTTTTGAACGTGCAGGCGACGGTGTTCGACGCGGGAGACACGCTGCCGCCGTTGGCGTTATACGTGACGGTGTACGATTTGGTAGGCTTGGCACTACTCAGGGTGAGCGCGATGTTTTCCTTTTTCGTCTGCGAAGCGGGCGCGTTGGCGCCGCCGTTGGCGTTATACGTGACCGTGTAGGTTTTGACGTAATCGTAATGAATCGTCGCATTCTTCAGCGGGTCGTTGCCGCTGCTGATCGATATCGACTGCCATTCTGTCTCGCTGCCGGGATAGTAGACGTGCGAAAGCGATGTGCAGTTCTTGAACGCGTTTGAGTCCACTCTCGCCAGCGCACCCGGGACAATGGCGTAAGTCAGCGCCGTACAGTTTTCAAACATCGAGGACTCGATTCTCTCCAGCCCGCGCGGGAGTTTTGCGGTAGTAAGCGACATACAGTCTTTGAAGACGTCGAACCCAAGAGTTTTTACGCTGTCCGGAACGCTGACCGTTTTCAGCCCCGTTTGATAGAACGCGTAAGATCCGATAGAAACGACGCTGTCCGGAATCGTTACAGCCGTCAGGTTTGTACAGCGAGAGAATGCGGAGTGTGCGACGCCGAGCGTGCCGGCTTTGAGCGTAACGGAGGTGTTGGCGGGCGCGTCGCCCTTATAGAGATACGCGACGCTTCCGACGTAGATCAGGCCGTTCGGCTGCGAATTGAGCCACGGCGTATCGTCGAACACACCGTAAAGCATTTCCGACAGACTGTTCGGAGCAGAAACGGAGGTTAGACTCGTGCAATTATAAAAAACCGTAGCCCCGAGATACGTCACACCGTCGGGGATGATAATAGACGGAAGACTTATGCAGTTCTCAAAAGCGCTACTCTCGATCCGCGTTACGGTACCGGGGATCGAAACCGAGGTCAGCGACCTGCAGCAAAAAAACGCATTCTGCCCGATGCCCGTAACGCCGGAACCGATCTTAACGGATTTGATTCTGTCCCCTCTTGTCTTTGTTCCGCCCCACGGAGCGTTCGTGTAACTCTCCGTCAGGATCACCGTTCCGCTGGAAGACATGCCCGGCATATAATTCGGAATACTGCCGCTGCCGCTGATGGTGAGCAGGCCGCTGCTGTCCAGCGTCCAAGTGAGGTTCGCGCCGCAGGAGCCGGAGTCCACGACTGTTGCGGCCGACGCCTTTGGGAAGAACAAATCAAGATCCGCGAGGCCCGAAAGCGGCGCGGCGGTGAATAGAAGACAGAGCGCAAGGATCAAAGAGAATAGTTTTATTGACGTCTTTTTCATTTGGGTACCTCCCGAAACGGATACGTGAACACCGTTTTATCTGTTTTTATTTTAGCAAAGACAGATCGGAATTTCAAGGGCGTTTTTTACCGGGATCTCGTTTTCGCGCCTGTCCGAAACAAAATCAACGGGGCCTTTGCGGGACCCCGTTGTTGTTTTCTTCGATGAGCGACTATCTGAAAAAAACCGTAATACGCAAAAGGAAACGTTTTTTGTCAGGACTGCTTTTGTCCGTATTCCAGCCACATGGTATAGGCCTCGGCGTAGTTGGTCTTGAAGCCCTCGACGCCGAGCGTCTGCAGCGCCTGCCACCACTCGGGATAGTCGCCGAGGTTCGAGAAGACCTTGACGCCCATGCCGGTCAGCAGGTCGACGTCCTCTTTTGTAAACCAGCGGTCGTTGAGCCCGACCTAATAAAGGCCCGCCTCCCGAATAAACGCGAGATTTTCATCGTCCAGGCGGCGGAAGTTTGCGCCGGTCCGAAGTCCCTCGGGAACGCCCTCGGACTTCAGGACCTCCTGCATTTCGCGCAGGATCTCCCAGTGGCCGGAAAAGACGATGTACCGGCGGCAGTTGGGGGATTTTTTCAGAATGGGATAGATGGCGCGGAAGGTGCCGGGGGCGCAGAGCTCGATCTCGATGACGATATCGGCGTCAACGCCTGCAAACCACTCGTCAAACTGCGCGAAGGTGGACTGATGCGTGACGCGGGTGTCGACCTTACGGAAGTATTCCTTCTGCTCCTCGCTGAACGTCCGGGAAGAGCCCTCCCCTTCCGAATACGGAACGGGGGGATGGAACGGCAGCAGATGCCCGGCGTAGGGAATATCGGCGGAGCAGATCTCGTCCGCCGTCAGCTCGCTGATCTGCGCCGTGATTTTGCCGTCGGTCATACGGGTCATGTCGCCGTCGTGGACGACGATAGCGACCCCGTCCTTGGAAAGCCGCACGTCCAGCTCGATCCCCTCGCAGCCGTACTCGACGGCCGCTTTGAACGCGTCCAGGGTGTTTTCCGGCGCGTGCTGCACAAGACCTCTGTGCGCAAAGCGCATGGGACTGCATTTTTTGTTCATGTTTCTGCCTCCAGCCGTATATTTAATGTTGCGCTTTTATTATAGCACGTTTTTTTCATTTGTCACGTTCTTTCGCAAAACGGGCGAAAATCGCGTCCCGGATGAACGCGGCGGTCACGTCG
>CAMVBD010000349.1 GCA_947165615.1 uncultured Clostridia bacterium
AGTACATATCCTTTACGGAAGACCATTATTCCGGAGGAGACCGACATGGAAGATCATTCTTTTGAAAAGCCGCATACGCTGTTCCTTGAAGACCGAAAAAAGATGGATATCACAGGCGTTACGGACGCGCAGAGTTTTGATGAAGATAACCTGTCGATCGAAACGGTTTGCGGAAAGTTGATCGTCAAAGGGGAGAATCTGCAGGTAACGCGGCTGAGTCTTGAAACCGGAGATCTGAGCGTGGAAGGAAACATCCTTTCCGTTCACTATTCCGCTGTTCCGCAAAAACCGGCGGGCTTTTTCGGAAAGGTCTTCGGCTGATGTTCGGACTCGGAGTCACCTTTCAGACAGATGTGTTTCTTGCAAGTCTCGGCGCCGGATTCCTGTCCGGGGCCGTCTTTGCTTGTTTTCGCGTACTCAGACTGTTCGGGCTTCGCGGACGAGTCAGCGTGTTTATAGAAGATATCCTGTTTTTTCTGATTGCAGGTCTTTTTTCTTTTATTTTTTTGCTGTACAAGAATTTCGGTGTACCTCGCGCTTACATTTTTTGCGGCGAAACAATCGGTTTTTTACTTTGGTTCGCGTTCCCTTTCCCTGCAAGAAAAGCGTCTGAAGAGAGGGTAAAGAGAATCAGAAAAAAACCGGTAAAAAAAAAAAAAAGGTCTTGCAAATAACCGATATCCTGTTATATAATAACGCAATAGGAAGAGAAAAAACTATTGTTCAAGGATGTTGCTTATGAAGGAAAAAAGCAGAAGGAACAGCGTGATCCTGTTTATTTTGCTGGTCATTGTACTCATCTTCTCTGCGGTTTTTGTCCTGAATTATTATCGGCAGATCCGCCAACTTGAGCAGGAACTCGGTGCGGCGCAGTCAAAACTGGACGCTATCATTGAGGAGAACAACGAGATCAGCGAATTGATGGAACCGGAAAACGAAGACAGATTAAAGGAAGAGGAAGCAAGAAAACACGGATACGGCTATCCGGATGAAAGCCGATATCAGAATATTACGCCCGGCAATGAAGGGAACTAAAAAGCAGGAGGATGCTTTCACATATGCAGTCTAAAATCGGTGAAATTTATGACGGAAAAGTGACCGGCCTTACCAATTTCGGAGCGTTTGTAAAACTTTCCAACGGAGAATCCGGCATGGTTCATATCTCAGAAGTTGCCGCCGTATACGTTAAAGATATCCATGAATTCCTTCAGGAGGGGCAGGATGTCCGCGTTAAGGTTCTTGCCGTCAATGAAAACAATAAAATCAGTCTCTCCATCAAACAGACGCAAGCTGCACCGATAAAGACAACCCAGAAACCGGTGCCGGAAGGCGCATTCAAAAAACGTCCCGCCCGCCCCTCGGGTCCGCCGGACTTTTCCAAAAAGAAAACGGTTTCGGACGGTCCCATGTCTTTTGAAGATATGATGTCCAAGTTCAAGGCTGACAGCGAAGAAAAAATGAGCGATCTGAAACGCTTTACCGATTCCTCCCGCGGATCCAGACGCGGCAGATAAAGATTTTGCACTCCCCAAAAGGGAGTGTTTTTTTGATTTTTAAGATTTCTTGACGATCCGAAAAAGGACTTGCAAGCGTATAAAAAAAGAGATATAATGTCGTTATAGCGGAGGGAGATGAATACATGAAAGTTTTGTATAGAAAGAAAATCGCTGTTCTTCTGTCGATATTGCTTTGCCTTTTATGTCTTGTCTCCTGCGGAAATGAAACGGATCCCGGAAAAAGCATTACAGAAAATGGAATCGCAACACAAGCCCCGGAAACGGTCCTTCGCGATCCCAACGGAATGCCGATCCCTGTTTATTCGGACGTAGAACGAGCGAACTTGGATCCGGAGCTGCTGTCTTTAGATGAAAACGGAAGAATCGTTTATGCCGACCCGGCTGTGCAGCTGTATTACGGAGTCGATGTATCCGCATTTCAGGGAGATATAGATTGGAATGCTGTCAAAAATGACGGCGTCGATTTTGTGATGCTTCGTCTCGGCGGACGAGGTTGGGGAGAAAAGGGACTTCTGTACACAGACGACGCCTTTTTCAGCCATTACAGACAGGCGACTGAGGCAGGACTGAAGGTCGGCGCGTATTTCTTTTCTCAGGCCGTAACGCCGGAAGAAGCGGAGGAAGAGGCCAGATACGCGCTGGATTTTTTGAAAGACACCCCGCTTGATTATCCGGTCGCGTATGACTGGGAGCATATTGAGGACAACCCGGATGCGCGAACCAATAACGTTTCGGACGAAATACTTACCGCCTGTGCGCTGCGCTTTTGTCAGGTGATAGAAGAGGGCGGCTATCGCCCCATCATTTATTTCAATCGGAAACTCGGATACTTTTTCTATGACCTTTCGCTTGTAAACCACTACGGTTTTTGGCTTGCGGAATTCAATACATCGCCGGCGTTCATTTACGATTATCAGATGTGGCAGTATTCGGAAAGCGGAACGGTTAACGGGATCGACACGATTGTGGATCTGAATATTTCACTCGTTGATTATTCGAGAAATCAATAAAGAAAGGCAAGGAAAAATCAAATGAACACGCTGCGAAACAACTACAATGGGATTTATTCTTTGATGTTGACTCCTTTTTATGAGGACAGAAGCATAGATTATAAGACGTACGAGGAATATACCGTCTGGCAGGCGCAACAGGGGGTAGAACACCTTTTTGCTGTCTGCGGCAGTTCTGAAATGGGCAGTCTGAATCTGGAAGAGAGATTGCGCCTTGCCCGTCTGACTGTCAAAAACAAAGGAACAACAACGGTTGTCGCGACTGCCAACATGGAGTACGGGTTCGATTCTCAGATCGAGGAAGTCAAGCGCATGGCA
>CAMVBD010000350.1 GCA_947165615.1 uncultured Clostridia bacterium
GGGATTGCGATCTGTGACTGGAGTTCAGACGTGTGCTCTTCCGATCTCATTAAAAACACATTCTGGATCACGCCGAGAACAGCGGTCAGGACCACGAGCAGCAAAATCCGGATCGGAGGCAGGATGTCCTCTTTATGTCTGATCATAACGCTTACCCGTTCTTTCCATCGAAGTCGGTGATCACGAATACGTCTGTCAGAACGGTGACGTCCACATCCGGCGTCACAACCGCATAGGCGGAAATGTCGCTTTCGCTGTTGACGACGCGCGTGACTTTTCCGATAAAGAGATCGCGCGGACAAACGCCTCCGAGCCCCGAAGTGCACACGATCCCGCCTGTCACGACCGGCGTGGTCCGCGGAAGGCCGGCGATCCGAAGGCTTCTTTCTCCGGTCAGTTCCGCGTCGCTTTCCGTGTAACAGTCTTCCCGCGTGCGGATCTCATAAGCCGCAACGCTGACGTCTGGATGAAAGACCGTGTAAACAGTCGCCGTCTTCGGCGTCACCTCCCGCACTATGCCGAGCAGGTTTTTTCCGTAAATGACCGGATCGCCGAGCATTACGCCGTCGGAACTGCCTTTGTTGAGCGTAAAGGTCAAAAAAACGTCGGAGGCATCCCGCATCAGAATGCCGGCCGGTACGAACGTATAATCGGGGTGTTCCGATTTGACGCCCAAAAAAGCCTCGTAGGATGCAAGCCTGTGTACGATCCGCTCATAATCGACCAGTTCCTCTTTCAGACTTTCTTTTTCGGCTTCAAGGCGTGAGATCTCCTCGATGTAGTCTTCGTTTGCGCGAAAATCGGCGCCGACGGAGGCAAAGATCTCTTTGGCCCGCAGTGCGAGATCGTTCAGGGGCGTCAGAAGGATGCTCAGTCCTTTTGTCAGCGGAGAACTGCCGTCCGGCTCGATCCCCGCGACGAAAACACCCAGCAGCAAAGCAGCCAGGACTACAAGGCAGATCTTAAACTTAAAACTCTTGAAAAAATGGCTCATTGTTTATTTTCCGGCCCTTTTTCTGATATTCAGCGTATCTCGGTCCAGACAGATCGCGGTGCCGGTGACGACACAGTCCATCGGTTCTTCCGCAATTTTCGCCGGCATGCCGGTCTTTTCCGTCAGAAGTTTGTCCATACCGCGCAAAAGCGCGCCTCCGCCCGTCAGAAGAATGCCGGTGTCCATGATGTCCGCGGCAAGTTCGGGCGGCGTTTTTTCAAGGGTGGTACGCACGGTTTCCACGATCTGGTTGAGGGGATCCGTCAGGGCGACACGCACGTCCTCGCTTGTGACCTCAATGTTTTTCGGCAGTCCGTCGATCAGTCCTCTGCCGCGCACGTCCATGGCGCCTTCGCCTTCGTAGCGGGAGGCTGAGCCAATGCTGATCTTCAGTTCTTCAGCGGTGCGTTCCCCGATGAGAACGTTATATGTCCTGCGGATATACTGAACGATGGCGTCGTCAAATACGTCGCCCGCAACGCGGATGGAACGGGAGCAGACCACGTCGCCGAGGGAAAGGACCGCGACCTGGGTCGTACCGCCGCCGATGTCCACGACCATGGCGCCCTTGGGCTGCGTCACGGATACGCCGGCGCCGATGGCTGCGGCCATTGGAACTTCGATCAGACTGACGTATCTGGCGCCGGCGGCAATAGCCGCGTCGTGAACGGCTTTGCGCTCGACTTCGGTGACCCCCGAAGGAATGGAGATCATTACGCGGGCGCGGGCAAGGGGAGAGGAGGCCATGGCCTTTTTGATAAACTGGCGAAGCATGGCGACGGTCGAACCGAAATCGGCGATCACGCCGTCCTTGATCGGGCGCACCGCGACAATGGAGCCGGGTGTTCTGCCGATCATCTCTTTTGCCTCATTGCCGACCGCGACGACGCGCTTTTCGGCCGAGCCGACCTGTACGGCAACGACGGAGGGTTCACGGATCAGGATCCCTTTGTTTCGGACACAGATCAGGGTGTTGGAAGTGCCGAGATCGATGCCGATGTCCTGTGAAAACAGCATTCTATGTCATCCTTTTATTATTTTAATTATATACGGATTCAGTATAGCACGGACACCGCCCCGGAGTCAATATTTTTTCGCGCATTTTTGTTACCCTGTGACGCGGTAGACGGTACCTTCACGCCTTACGGAACTGTAACTTGACTCCGGTAAATCACGGTGATAAGATGCAGACAGAACGAAACCGCAGCGTCGTTTCCGTCAAATAGCCGCGAGTATGCGGGACGGAAAGCCTTTTTTGAAAAACGGAGCGGTTAACTGCCGGGCACGATTGCCGGAACGGACGCCGCACCCTGATCACTCGGCGACAGATTTACAGCCGGGGATATAACAACGCCTCCCTGCCACGATTGCGCAGAGAGGCGTTTGCGGTCTTATTGACGTATTTGCTCAGGCGGGATCAGCGCGGGGTCGTAAAGGACCTTGGAATGATTGTCGAGGATCAACTCCTTTTTCATCACTTTATTCGTCCGCTTTCCGACGGTCAGCCGATAAACTTTTGAGTTTCGGTAATATCCATCGTCCTCTTTTGAAAAATGATGGTCTTCTTCCGTCAGTTCGTAGCGGTATGGATTTTTTCCGGAACTGCGCAGTTGTCCTTTCAGTTCCTCGCCGTCGTCCCAAATGAGGATCTGCACGTCATAGATCCCTGTATTTTTGAAGCGGTAATCAATGTAGTTATAAGAGATGGAAGTCCCGGTGCCGAAGGGGACCCGTCTGCGTTCGTCCGGGAACAATGCGTCGGAATGGTGGTGCAGCTCGGTCACTTCCAGCGGGGAATGGAGGACCATATAGTGGATCAGGTTCCCGAGCTGGCACAGCCCGCCGCCG
>CAMVBD010000351.1 GCA_947165615.1 uncultured Clostridia bacterium
CCTGCTTGTGCTCACAAACGATCTGCACGGGCTGGTGTTCCGATTCCGTCCCGGCTTTGAGAACTGGAATTCGGATTATACCTGGGGCCCGCTGTTTTACGCCGTCGCGGCGTGGCAGGCGATCCTCTACCTTTCGGCCATCCTTCTTCTTGTCGTAAAATGCAGGATCGGCAGCGCCAAAAAGTATGCCCTTCTGACGCTTGTTCCCTTTGCCGTCGGGATCGCGCTCAGCGTCCTGCTGATGACCGGGACCATGCCGAGGCCAAACGGCGCCTATCTCGTCGAGTTCCCGGAAACGTTGATCTCCACGGTCGCGGGGGTGCTTGAATGCTGCATGGGACTGGGACTTATTCCCACCAACAAAAACTACGCGAAACTTTTCGGCGTTCTTTCGATTTCGGCGCAGATCACCGACCGGGCGGGAAAGGCCGTTTACCGCTCGGATTCCGCTGTCGGACTCACCCCGGAACAGTTTCTTCTGCCGGACGGGGCAAGGCTCGGCGAACACACCGTTTTACACCGGATGGATCTGCCCGGCGGGTACGGCTTCTGGCTGGACGACCTGACGGCGTTGGACCGGCTGAACGGGGAACTGGAGGAGGCAAGGGAAACGCTTGCCGAGGAGACCCAGCTTGTCCGCATGCGCAACGACCTGAAGGAAAAACAGGCAAAAATCAGACAGCGTACCGCCGTCTACGACGAGATCGCTTCCCGCACACGGCCCCATTCCGCCCGAATCACCGCGCTCGCGAAAGCGGCAAAAGGGAGCGGCGACCCGGCCTTCCGGGAACGCTGCCGAGGGCGCATCACGCTGTTTGCCGCCTTTATCAAGCGCTACGCCAATCTGACGCTCCTGTCCTACGAGCACGACCGTATCAAAGTCGGCGAACTCGCGCTTTCGTTTTCGGAGGTGCTGCGCTGCCTCAATTTCTCCGGGATCCCGGGGGAACTTGTAAACGCCGCCTCGGACGAATGGCGATCCGCGGCGGCTCTGGCGGTATTTGAGGCGTTCGGCGCGCTCCTGCTCAAAAACGTCGACGCCGTCAGCGGGATCTTTATCCATCTGTCGGACGGTTCTCTCTGCAAACTGACTTTGGAGGACCTCGTCACGGGTCCGGACGGAGAAACGCTTGACGTTCTTGCGCAGGCGGGGGTCGCTGCCCACAGCGTACGGGAGGATAACGTGACCTATATCAGTTTTCTGCCCAAAAAGGAGGTGCGCCCATGACGCCGCTCCTTCAACTTTCTGAATTGGCAAGATCCTTTTTCTCCCTCTGGACGCTGTTCCTCTGTGTTCTTTTCCTTTTCGGCGGCGCCCGCGCAGTATTGCAAAAACGCCTGTGGACGGCGCTTTGGAGCCTTTCCGGGCTTGCGGGAAGTTGTTTTTTGTGGCAGACGCTTTTTGACGTTCATCTTTTCGGGGATGGCCCGGACGCCGCTGCCGTCAGCCTTCGGCTTTGCGCCCTTCCCGTGCTTGTCTGGGCTGCCGTGCTTGCCGCATTGACCGCGGCGGCGGTCGGGATTCTGTTTGCGCTGTCCCGCCGCGAAAAGCGCAGCGTTACGCCCGCGGCGGTCAAACAGTGTCTTGATTCCATCCCCTGCGGCGTCGGGATCTTCGACGACGACGGCAGGGTGCTGTTTTCCAACGTCTGCATGAACCGACTTGCCGTCGCCTTGACGGGAGAGCGGCTGCTGGACGGAAAGGACTTCGGCAAACTGACGACGGGAAAAGTCCTTCCGCTTGAAGGCCGGCAGTGGCGTTTCCGCGACCGGGACATTACCCTCGGAACGACGCGGGTGCGCGAACTGATCGCGGCGGACGTTACCGCCGAATACGCCGGGATCGAGGTGCTCAGAAAAGATCAGGCGGCGCTCTCGCGCCTGAACCGGGCGCTGAGGGACTATACGCTCGGCATCGACGAGACCGTCAGACGGCAGGAAATCCTGCAGGCCAAGGTGCGCATCCACGACGAAATGAACCGGCTGATGCTTTCCACTGCCGCCGTGGAACACGGAAACGTCGATGAAGAGAACAAAATCTTCTCTCTCTGGGAACAGAACGCCCTGCTTCTCGGCATGGACGCGGAACCGGATGCTGCGAACAAGGATCTCGGCGACCTTGAAGCGTTTGCCTCCGCCCTGAAGATCCGGCTCGTCTTCAAAGACCCCGTACCGCCGGATCTTTCCGGAGAACGAAGGAATCCTTTCCTTTCTGCCGCAAGGGAAGCCCTCGCCAACGCCGCCAAACACGCCGGCGCGGAAAACATGGAGATCTCGTTTTTCGAAACGCAGGACGCGGTCGGATGCGCGTTTACAAGCGACGGCAGACTTCCCGCGGGGGAGGTCCGCTTCACGGGCGGCCTTTACAACCTTTCCGTCCTCGCCGAAAAACAGGGCGCAAAGGTCAGGGCGCGGGTCGGGGAAGGGTTTACGCTTTCGCTTCTTTTTCCAAAAACGCGGTAAATATCAGCCGTACGGCTGATGCGAAACGGAGTAAAAGCGGGTATACTGAAAAAAATGGGAGGTGACACCATGGCGTATAACGTACTGATCGTGGAAGATCAGAAGATCGCGCGCGAACTGTTTGAGATCTACGTTGGCTCAAGCGAGCGGTTTTCCCATCTCATTTCCATCCCGAACGCCTCGGCGGCGCTTTCGGTCTGCAAAAACAGCCGGGTCGATCTCATTCTGATGGACGTCATGACTGAACTCGGCAGCAGCGGGCTTGCCGCCGCGGAAGAGATCAAGCGCGCCTTTCCCGGAATCAGGATCGTCGTCGTGACCTCCATGCCGGAGTACTCCTGGATCTCGCGGGCAAAACGCAT
>CAMVBD010000352.1 GCA_947165615.1 uncultured Clostridia bacterium
CTGTTCGAACCGGACGTCCCCGTCCGCCCTGCCGAGTTCGACGGGAGACTCGGGGTCCGGGGTCTCCGGCGCCTCAGCCAGAAGCGCGTTTATGCGCCCGGCGTTTGTCAGGGCGTTCTGCAGCTCCGCCAGCACCGCCGAGATCTCGTTGAAGGGCTTGGTGTACTGGTTTGCGTAGCCGAGGACCGTGACCAAAAGCCCCACGGTCAGTCGCCCGCCGAGCACCCCGACAGAGCCGGTCAGCGCCACCGCCGCGTAGACGAGGGCGTTGACGAACCGGGTCGCGGGATTGGTGATGGAGGAATAAAACACGGCCTTCAGCGTCGCTTTGCCGAGGTCTTCGCCGAGGGCGTCGAAGGCGGAAAGCCGCTTTTTCTCCTGTCCGAAGGCCTTGACGGTCCGTATGGCGGAGACGGTCTCTTCGGTATAGCCGACAAGTTCGCCGCGCTTTTCGGCGCGGAGCCGGAAGTATTTTTTGGTCCGGTTGGTGATAAAGCGCGAGACGAACAGCGACAAGGGGGTCAGAAAGAACACCGCCAGCGCGACGAGGGGGTCAAGGATCACAAGCACGGCGAGCGTGCCGAGGATCGTTAGGATCCCGGAGAAAAACTGCGTCAGAAACAGCATCAGGCCGTCTGCAAACTGATCCACGTCCGCGATGACCTTGGACAGCGTTTCGCCGTGGGGGTGGGCGTCGAGGTAGGACAGGGGCAAAGCCTGTATTTTTCGGAAGAGGTCGCGTCTGAGGTCGCGTGTCAGGCGGCAGACGATCCGGTTGTTGGCGCGCCCCGCGCAATAGGACCCGGCGGCGGCAAGGAGGGTGAGGGCGCCCGCCGTCAGGAGTTTTTTGTTTAAAACCGCAAAGTTTACAAGCCCTTCTCCGACCAGCGCGTCAACGGCCTGCCCGAACAGCAGCGGGATCAGGATGGCAAGCCCCGCGTACACGGCGCCGAACAGCAGAGACAGGAGCACGCTCCCCCGGTGGGGGCTCAGCATCCTTACGACGGTTTTCAGATCGTCCCGGTTTTTCGGGGCGGTCTTTTTTTGTCCCTTCATCTGCCGATCCCCCTTTCGCAGTCGTCGATAAAGCGGTAGGCTGGGCAGGCGGAAAGAAGCTCGTCGTGCGTCCCCTGGGCGATCAGCGCTCCGTCCTCCACGACAAGGATGGTATCGCAGCGCTTTAGGACGGACGCGCGCCCGCTGACCAGAAAGACCGTGGCGTCGAGTCCCAATACGGCGTCCAGCACGCGGCGGGAGGTGGCGTTGTCAAGGGCGGAGAGCGCGTCGTCCAAAATCAGGATCGGCGCGTCCTTTGCAAGCGCGCGCGCGATCGCAAGCCGCTGGCGCTGCCCGCCGGAAAAGTTTTTGCCGCCCTGCTCCACCATGGCGTCAAGCCCGTCCTCCCGGGTAGAGAGCACCGCGTCCGAAGCGGAGGCCGAAACGGCGAAGCTGAGGGCGTTTTCGTCCGCATCCTTTTTGCCCCACGTCAGGTTTTCGCGCACGGTCCCGCGCACCAGCGTCGCTTTTTGCGGCGCGACGGACACAAGGGAGAGCAGTGTCTGTTTGTCGTAATCGCGCACGTCCCTGCCGAACACGCGCACGCACCCGGCGCTGACGTCGTAAAAGCGGGGGATGAGGTTTATAAGCGAGGTCTTGCCGGAGCCGGTCGCGCCGATGACGCCGACCTTTTGCCCGGGGCTGACCGTAAAGCCGACGCCCGACAGCGCCGGGGCGGCGTTTTTGTGATAAGAGAGCGTCACGTTTTGGAATTCGACCGCGGGCGCGGTGAAGTCGGGCGCGGCGGGGGCGTCCGGCGCCGACAGGGAGGAGGTCAGGCGTTTTGTCTCCTCTATGCGCTTTGCCGACGCCAAAGCCTTTGACACGCTGACGACGAGATTGGCGAATTTGACGAGTTCGACCAGGATCTGCGTGAGGTAATTGTACTGCGCCGCGACCGCGCCCGGGGTCATGCGCCCGGTATTCACCCGTATGCCGCCGAAATACAGAAGCGCGATGACCGCGAAATTGACAAGGACGTAGGTGACGGGATTCAGCACGGACGAGAGTTTTCCGGCGGCGAACGCGAGGCGATAGTGTTCGTCGGTTTTTTGGTCAAAGGCCGCCGTCTCCGCTTCCTCCCGCGAAAAGGCGCGCAGGACCCGCACGCCGGTCAGGTTTTCGCGCACGCTGCGCGTGACAAGCTCCAGTTTTTCCTGCACCCTGCGGTACAGAGGCGTCGACAGGCGCATGACCAGCACGACGGCGAGCGCCATCAGCGGCACGGCGACGGCGAACACCAGCGCCGTCGGCGGGTCCACCGTAAACGCCATGACGACGGCGCCAGCTACCACAAAGGGGGAGCGCAGCAGCAGGCGCAGGGTCAGGTTGACGCCGTTCTGCACCGCCTCCACGTCCGAGGTCAGGCGCGTTAAAAGCGGCGCGGTCCCGGTTTTGTCGAGTTCCTTGTACGACAGGGCGCACACGCTGTGCATGAGGTCGCTTCGTAAGGTCGTTGCGACCCCGACCGCCGCCTTGGCGGAAAAATACTGCGCCGTGATCGCGGCGGCAAGGCCCACCGCCGCCAAAAGCGCCAAAAGCCCCACCCGCGTCAGAATGTAGGGACGGTCGCGCGCGGGCAGTCCCACGTCGATGATGCTTTTGACCACCAGCGGCACAAACAGTTCGAACGTCGCCTCCAGCATTTTGAAAAGCGGCGCCAAAATCGCCTGCAGGCGGTATTTTTTTAAGTAGGTGTAAATAAATTTCATAGCCGTCTCCGTTTGTTCTTGGAAAAAGTATAGCATATCTCGGGCGGGGAGTCAATG
>CAMVBD010000353.1 GCA_947165615.1 uncultured Clostridia bacterium
AGATGTATCTGCGCAGAATGAACGAAGGAGACAAAAAAGCAAGAGAAATCCTGATTGAACACAATTTACGACTGGTAGCGCATATCGTAAAAAAGTATTACACACAAAATGCGGAAACCGATGAACTCATCTCGATCGGAACGATCGGGCTCATAAAAGGGATCGACAGTTATAAAACGGAAAAAGGGGTACGTTTATCGACATATGTTTCTCGCTGTATCGATAACGAGATCCTGATGTATTTCAGAAGTCGGAAAAAATATGCGTTGGATGTATCTTTCAGCGAGCCGATCGAACAGGACGGAGAGGGGAATCCGCTGACACTGATGGATATCGTTGCCGAGGACGATACCATCCTTGAGGAACTGGCCTTTAAACAGAACAAGATCCTGCTGTATCGGTTTCTAACGGAATTGGAAGATCGACGCGAACGGGAGGTCCTGATCCTGCGATACGGCCTAAACGGGCAACATCCGCTGACGCAAAGCGAAGTCGCGACCCGATATGGGATTTCCAGATCATACGTGAGCAGGATCGAAACAAAAGCCTTAAAAAAACTGCGTGATAAATTCAATACATAAAATTTTAACATATAAATATGAATGATTCAAGGGATAACAAAAAAATAATTGACATTCGGGAGAAATAAAGATATGATGTTAAATAATGAATGAAATGAATGGGGAAATTGATCATGCAGGAATTTTGGAGCCGTTTTTTTTATTCCGACAACGGAAAAACGGACGAAAAAAATCTGATTACATCCAAGGAAGTTCGTTTTTCGGTCCTGACGCCATATCTTTTGCGTGTGGAAACGCAGCTGCAAGGGGCGTTTTTGGATGAACCGACGCAGAGCGTCGTCAATCGAAACTTCGAGCATCCGACGTTTAAGGTCGCAAAAGAAAACAACCTGTATAAGATCCGCACGGAAAAATGCGCCTTCTGCTATGACATAAAAGAGAAAAAAATGCTCTATATCCAACTGGACGACGGCAGGCGCGTCAAGGAATACGACGTCGACAATCTGAAAGGGACTTGCCGTACGCTTGACGGAACAAACGGAAAAACGAAACTGGGGGACGGCGTTCTGTCCAAAAACGGGGTTGCCGTTTTTGACGACACCACTTCCCTGCTTGTCTCAAACGACGGTTCGATCACACCTCGTACGGCGCCGGGAACCGATAAATACTATTTTGCCTACGGATCCCATTACGAAGAAGCCGTACGGGATCTGTTTCATCTGACCGGCATGCCGCCGCTGATTCCGCGATTTGCCTTGGGGAATTGGTGGAGCCGCTATAAAGCCTACACGCAGGATGAATACATCGAATTGATGGAAACCTTCAAACGCAAAAAGGTTCCGCTTTCTGTCGCAACCGTCGATATGGACTGGCATTGGGTCAAGGTGATCGAAAATTTCGGAGAAGACGCAAGAGACCAGAAAAAGAAAAAAGGCGTTTTGGAGGTTTTTTACAATCTCATAAATCCCGGATGGACCGGTTATTCCTGGAATACCGATTTGTTCCCCACACCCAAAGAGTTCCTGAACTATCTGAAAGATAACAAACTGAAAGTCACAATGAACCTGCACCCGGCTTCCGGCTGCAAGTTCTATGAAGACGCCTACCGTGATTTCTGCTCGTTTATGGACATCGATCCCGATTCCAGGGAGCAGATCCGTTTTAACATTGCGGACAAAAAGTTTATGGAGGAATATTTTACCTATCTCCATCATCCGCACGAGGCGGACGGTGTGGATTTTTGGTGGATCGACTGGCAGCAAGGCACAAAGTCCGCCGTCAAGGGGCTTGACCCGCTTTGGGCTTTGAACCATTACCATTATCTTGACAATGCGAGAAAAGGCAAACGTCCGTTGATCCTGTCCCGTTTTGCCGGCGTCGGCTCTCATCGGTATCCCATCGGGTTCTCCGGCGACTCGGCGCAGACCTGGGCGACGCTTGACTTCCAGCCTTATTTTACGGCAAATGCTGCCAATATCGGTGATACGTGGTGGAGTCATGATATCGGGGGCCATCACATGGGCGAAAGAGACGATGAACTGTATCTCCGCTGGGTTCAATTCGGCGTATTCAGTCCCATCTTGCGCCTGCATTCCACCGATAATGAGTTTATGGGGAAGGAACCCTGGAAATACAGGGCGGACGTGGAATTCTACGCATCGGAAGCCCTTCGCTACCGGCACAAGCTGGTCCCCTACCTCTATACAATGAACAAGAAAACCCATGACCGGGGTATGCCGCTGATCCGCCCGATGTACTATTTATATCCCAATGAAGAAAACGCATATAAAGTCCCGAATCAGTACATGTTCGGGACCGAACTGCTCGTTTGCCCCATTACAGAAAAAATCGACCCGAAAGCACAGCATGCATGCGTTCAGGTCTGGATTCCGGAAGGCCGGTATACCGATATTTTTACAGGACGGATCTACGAAGGCAACCGAATGACCTATTTATGCAGAGATGAGTCTTCCATTCCCGTTCTGGCAAAAGCCGGCGCCCTGCTTCCGCTTGCTTCGGACGTCGACGTTAACGGCTGCGAAAACCCCAAGTCGCTTGAGATCTGCATTTATCGCGGCAACAACCGGTTTTCTCTGTATGAAGACGACGGGGAGACCATGCGTTATCAGGAAGGTGCTTTTACAGAAACGGAAATGGCCGTCAATGAAAACGGAGACACCGTTTCCTTTGAACTGTCCGGCGCAAAAGGCGATCTCTCTGTTCTTCCCGTAAAAAGGGACTACACGTTCCGTTTTTGTGATTTGACCGCAGCAAAGGACATGACCGTCAAAGTAAACGGCG
>CAMVBD010000354.1 GCA_947165615.1 uncultured Clostridia bacterium
CGGGAGTTTGAAATATATCGGTTCGGCGATCCGGCGGCCGATACCGTTCTGATCCAGCCGGTGGACGGTCACGACCTTGCGGGGATCGAAAACGAGATCTCGCTCATCGCCGCAAGCTGCGGCAAAAGCTTTCATCTGATCGCGGTTAAGGTCGATAACTGGAACACCGATCTTTCGCCGTGGAAAGCGCCCGCCGTGTTCGGCAAAGAGGATTTCGGCGAAGGCGCGGAGGAAACGCTCGCGCAGATCAAAAAGCTCTGCGGGCTGTGTGACGACGGGAGCAAAATCTATTATATCGGCGGTTATTCGCTCGCCGGGCTTTTCGCTCTGTGGGCGGCGTACCGGACGGATATTTTCAAAGGCGTCGCGGCGGCGTCCCCGTCGATGTGGTTTCCGGGCTTTGCTGACTTTATGAAGGAAAACGGGATCAAAGCAGGCGCGGTATATCTCAGTCTCGGCGACAAGGAGGAAAAAGCGCGCAATCCGGTCATGGCGACGGTCGGCGACAGGATACGCGGGGCGTACTCTCTGCTCTCGGAAAAAGGCGTTAAATGCGTTCTCGAATGGAACGAGGGCAATCACTTCAAAGATTTCGACGTCCGCACGGCAAAGGCGTTTTCGTGGGTAATAAAAGATTGAAAAGATCACGGCAAATCGGGTTATACGGAGGCGAAAGAGATGGAAGCGGTATGGGGAAACAACTTTTTCTTGTCAAGATAAACGTCAATCACCTCGTTTCAAAGATGGTCCGAGCGGAGAAAACGGATTTGACCAAACCACAACAAAATCAAGTATTCACGACCCTTGCGCGCAGTTTTCCTCCATGGACCAAAAGCCAAACTAATACGGATGTTTCCGGCAATAATGAGCTGACCGAAAGGTCGGCTCATTTTTTACCCGCAGTTTTCTCAAAATCACTTGACAAATTGCGATTTCGTGCTATAATTTAGATAAACAAATTGCGATTACAT
Organism: uncultured Clostridia bacterium; assembly: GCA_947165615.1. Taxonomy (GTDB): domain Bacteria; phylum Bacillota; class Clostridia; order Oscillospirales; family Acutalibacteraceae; genus RUG806. The sequence continues at coordinate 972 of CAMVBD010000354.1, forward strand.
TGGATTGTGTCGAAAAGAAAATTGCGAAAAGAGGCGGAACCATGTTCAAAAGAAAGATATACGATAAGCTTGTCGAGTGGAAGAACGAGTCGCAGGGCAGGACGGCGCTTATGATAGAGGGCGCGCGGCGTATCGGTAAATCCACCGTGGCGGAAGAATTTGCAAAAAACGAATACGAAAGCTATATCCTCATTGACTTCTCTCTGGCGCCGCAGTCGGTCAAAGATCTCTTCGACGATATGTCCGACCTTAATTTCTTCTTTCTTCAGCTTCAGCTACTGTTCCGCGTCGATCTTGTCGAACGCAAATCCCTTATCATATTTGATGAAGTCCAGTTCTTCCCGAAAGCCCGGCAGGCGATAAAGCATCTCGTTAAAGACCGCAGATACGATTATCTTGAAACGGGATCGCTTATATCGATCAGGAAAAACGTCAAGGATATCCTGATCCCCAGCGAAGAACAGAAGATCGGTATGTATCCGATGGACTACGAGGAATTTCTTTGGGCGGTGGGCGACAGTACAACGATCCCGCTGATCCGTCAGTGCTTTGAGTCAAGAAAGCCCGTCGGCGAGCAGCTGAATCGCCGGCTTATGCGGGATTTCCGGTTGTATATGCTTGTGGGCGGCATGCCTCAGGCGGTGAACGAATATATCGAAACGAATAATTTCCGCAAGGTCGATCTTGTCAAGCGCACGATCCTGTCTCTTTACGAAGAAGATTTCAGAAAGTTCGATCCGTCGGGCAGAGCGTCTATGCTGTTCGACGCCATTCCGGCGCAGCTGGCGAAAAACGCGTCGAGATATCAGACGACAAGCGTGCTGAAAAAGAGCAAGCCGGAAAAGCTTCCCGAGATAATAGCCGAGATGGAGAACTCCAAAACGGTGCTTATCTCTTATCACGCCGATGATCCGAACGTAGGTCTTTCTGCAGCGGAGGATCTTTCCGCGTTCAAGATGTTCGTCTGTGACACCGGTCTTTTCGTCACGCTTATGTTCAAAGACCGCGATTTTACCGAGAATATCATTTATGAAAAGCTGCTGAATGATAAACTCAGCGCAAACCTCGGATATCTGTATGAAAACGCCGTCGCACAAACGCTTACCGCAAACGGGAACAAACTGTTTTATTACACTTTCCCCAACGAATCGTCGCGGCATAATTACGAAATTGATTTCCTTCTGTCGCGGAAGAATAAGATCTGTCCCATTGAGGTCAAATCTTCCGGTTACAAAGCGCACGTTTCTATGGATAAGTTTTTCGAGAAGTATTCGTCACGGGTCCTGCAGAAATATCTGATCTACACAAAAGACCTCGCAAAGGATACGGATACACTCTGTATGCCCGTGTATATGACACAGTTTCTGTGATTTATTCTTTGATCGGGGAGGGAGTTGAAATATGATTCAAATCGGATGCACAAATAAACTGATCGATTATTTAGGCGTGGATTTCGTGCCGGATAATGAAGCAAACGGCCGACGCAAGCGTTGATCCGTAAACGAGTACGGTAATTTACTCAATTTTTTCTGTGAGGGATCTATGAAATGAGAAAAGAAGAAAAAAGCATAGTAGGATCGATGTTCCTGTCGTCGGCGTTAGTTATGATCCTGACCCAGATCATCGGACTGGCGGCGATCATCATCGACGGGATCATTACCAGCCGCGTACTTGGAAACGTCGCGTACTCCGCCATATCTCTTCTTCAGCCTTTTATCAGTATCGTTCTGATGCTGGCAGGCTTTTTATCCGTTGGTAATCAAATCGTTTGTTCCAAACTGGTAGGTATGGGGAAAAAGCGGGAGGCGAATGCTGTCTTTTCGGTATCGACGCTTACTGCGTTGG
>CAMVBD010000355.1 GCA_947165615.1 uncultured Clostridia bacterium
CTTCTGCCCGTTGACCAGCATATACATCCTGTTGGAAAGCCGCCGGGGATAGCCGTCCGCGTAGCCGATGGGGACGGTGGCGAGCGTTCGGACGGATGGCGTCGTGTAGGTCCTTGCGTAGCTGACGGGCGTGTCCTCCGGCAGGGTCTTGACCATGGAGACGACGGTTTTGAGTTCCATGACCGGCAAAAGCCTTATGCGCCGCGAAACGGCGTCCGAGGGGTACATGCCGTACAGGATGATGCCCGCCCGCACCATGTCGAGATTCATTTCGGGATAATCGAGGATGGCGGCGGAGTTGGAGCAGTGCCGGAGTTCGAATTCGATCCCGCGTTCCTTCAGGCGGTCGATGACGCTTAAAAACAGCCCGTACTGCAGGCGGGTAAAGACCTCGCCGTCCATGCAGTCCGCGGACGAGAAATGCGTAAAGATCCCTTCCGGGCGAAGCCCCGGCAGACGGCAGACGCGCTCGATCTCGTCGACAGTCGGGTAATCCTCCACCGAGTCGTGGTATAAAAAGCCGATGCGGCTCATGCCCGTGTCTATTTTTATATGCGCGTTTACTTTAATCCCGCTGAAAGCCGCGGCGGCGGAGAGTTTTTCGGCGTAATCCTCCGAAAAAACGGCCTGCGAGACGTCGTTGTAGACAAGCTCCTCCGCCTTGTCGGGCGGCGTGTAGCCGAGAATGAGAATGGGCGCCGAAATGCCGACGCGCCGAAGCTGCAGCGCCTCCGCCAGATTCGAGACCGCGAACCAGTCCGCGCCCGCCGCCGCCATTTCGGCGGTGGTATAGGCGTAGCCGTGGCCGTAGCAGTCGGCCTTGACGACGGCGCAGAGCTTGACGCCGGGCTTTATGATGCTTTTGATCTGCTGGATATTGTTATTGACCGCGTCCAGGCTGATCTCTGCCCAGGTGCGGCGAAGAAATTCATTCATTTGGGTTCCCCTTTATCGCAGTCCAAGGCCCTTTTTCTTGAGGTAGGTCTTGGCTTTGGTCTTTTTGCGCTTGGACGCGAAAAGATACTGATAGACGGTCTTCGGCGCGCGGACGGTCGAGAGTTCCGACAGGATCTTGGGATCGAGCGGATCGGGATCGCGCACGTTCAGGACCACGCCGACGGCCTTGCTTCTTGCCTCGGCAAAAAAGTTTTTATCCGGCAGGACGCGGATGTTTTCGCAATCCGCCCACTCCTCCGGCAGGCCCGCCCTTGCGCGTTCGGGCAAAAACAGTTCAAAAAACGGCAGGCGGCCGATGTACAGGGACCGGACGAACGAACGCAGGGCGTCGACGGCGTCAAAGTCCACAAGGAGGCTGACCATCGGCAGCGCCGCGGCGTCCGCGCGGGAGACGTACATGGACGGGAAATGGAGGTCGGCGTAGGTCTTTGCGATCTTCTCGCGCCGCTCCTTGGCCATTTGGTCCGTGATGGATTCAAACTTTTCCCGCAGGACGGCGAGATCCTCGTCGGTCAAAAACCAGAAGTACCGGTAAAAGCCGTTGACCAGCGCCGCAAAGTAGACGTCCAGCACCGTGTTATAGGTGTATTCGTCCCCGTCGAACGCGCCGGTGTCGTCCTCGATGAGCGCTTTGACGGTCTCGAGCAGCCCGTCGAAAAAGCGGACGGTATCGGCAAGGCTCTCGGAGGAGGGCGCGGGGTGGCGGAAAAAGCCCTTGCTGAACACGCCGTTTTTGTCGTCGTAGACCGCGCCCGCGACGCCGGCCAGCGACGCGTCGCACCGGTAGACGCAGAACGCGAGCACCTCGGCATCGTAAAGCATTCCCCGCTCCGGGAATCGGAGCGTATAGAGATCGAAAAACTTTTTCTTGAAAACGCGGCCGGGGATGTCGAGAGTGTGCAGGAGCGCCGAGTCAAAGCGGTCGATCTTGGGGACCGTGGCGATGAGATCGGCGGTCGAGAGGTAATACGGCTCGCTTTCGCCCGAAACGTACAGGCGCGGGCAGAGGACGTCGGCCTTGGTCTCCTCCTCGGTCTTTAAGACCTGCTCCACGTAGTCGGGGTTCAGGTAGTCGCCCGCCAGCGCAAAGGCGACCAGTTCGGTCTCCAAAAGCGGCAGGACGAAATTGCGGGCGGCGGGGATGCTGCCCGCTTCCTTTTTATGATAGGTAAACCCCACGTATTCGTCGCAGTATTCCTTTGCCGTCGCTTCCACTCCGGCGTCGTCGCCGCTTTGCACGATCCTGACGTAAAAGGACTCGTCGCTCTGCTCGCACAGGCTTTCGAGCGTGATTTTCAGATCGTCGGCGCTGTCAAAGGCCGTGACGACAACGGTCAGTTTATGCATGCTCTGCGTCCTCCTTCGCGGGTCGGGGCCGTAAGTCCCCGGGATAGGTGATCTTGAGGTTGTCGGGGCTGCCGGGCACCATGCGCACGGGCAGACCGGACCGGATAAAGACGGAGCAGCCGTCCGTCATGGCGTCGAATTCGTCGGCCGACAGGCCGTCGATCAGATCGAGGATCGTGTCGAGCCGGAAGGTCTGAGGGGTCTGGCTGTGAAAAACCGCGGAGCGCACCGGCACCGTCCCCATAAACAGGCCGTCCTCACTTAAAAATACGGTGTCGGTGGCGGGCACGCAGGTGTTTGCCGCGCCGTATTCCCTTGCCGCCTTTACGTTGTCCTCAATGATGCGCCGGGTGAGAAACGGGCGCACCGCGTCGTGGGTCAAGACGATATGTCCCGTCCTGCCGTAAGCGTCCGCCAGCGCCGTCAGCGCCCTTTGCAGGCTGCGGCTCCGGTTTTTTCCGCCCTCGATCACGGTCACGGGGACGGGATTGTCGGGCAGAAAATCC
>CAMVBD010000356.1 GCA_947165615.1 uncultured Clostridia bacterium
TTGGTCTGATTCAAGGCGGATGAAGGTCAAAAGCTCTGTCGGCGATCCGTAATAACAGTGATGACGAACGGGGGACGGCAGATGGCATTATTTGAAAGCGGCAGCCCCGCACTTGAAAAACTGTTGCTGTCACAACTGTCAAGGCAGAAGATAAAACAGTTTGTCGGATATTATGCACAGCCGTATAAAGAACTGATGGCTTATTACAGATGCGCTATGATGTCTGTTGAGACAAAATTCAACGTCCTGAACGAAGAACTGTCGCTTCAATATGACAGAAATCCGATCGAAACAGTAAAAACGCGTCTTAAAACTCCTGAAAGCGTTCTTGAAAAAACTAGCCGAAAAGGATTTCCGCTGACTGTCGACAGTATCGAAGAAAACATCAACGATATTGCGGGAGTCCGCGTTATCACATCCTTTGTATCGGATATTTACACACTTACGGACGCTTTTTTGAAACAGGACGATATCCGGTTGATCGAGAAAAAAGATTACATAAAAGAGCCCAAAAGCAACGGATACAGAAGTCTTCATCTGATCGTTGAGATCCCGATTTTTCTTCACAACGAGAAAAAAACGATGAAGGTGGAGGTACAGTTCAGAACGACTGCAATGGACTGGTGGGCGACAGTGGAACACAAGCTCAGATACAAAAAAGATTATGGTATCAGCGAACAAATGGAGCGTGAGCTTTATGAATGCGCCGAAATCGGCGCAGACCTTGACAGAAGAATGGAAGAACTCAGAAAATCTGCTGAAGAATATATATCATGGAATTAAAATACGGAGGTGATAGTGTGAACAAAAAAGCAAAGAAAGCCGTTATTATCGGAGGGACTGCCGCCGGGATCTCAGCCGTCGCTGCAGTAACTGCATATGCTACGACGAAAACTCTTATTAAGATTGCGCTTGACAGAAAAGAGCCAGAAATCCTGAAAAAGATTCAAGCCCGAATCTCCGGAAAAAAAGAAAACGATTTTATAAAAGCATTGAATGAGGCGGGAAAAAGGCTTTCAGAAAAGCCGAGTGAAACTATCAGGATCGTGAGCCACGACGGAAAGACGCTTGTGGGTCATTGGATTCCTCAGAAAAACGCAAAGCGCGTGCTCATTGCAATGCACGGTTGGAGATCAACGTGGTCGGGCGATTTCGGGATCGCGTCCGACGCATGGGAAGAAAACGGATGCAGCGTACTGTATGCCGAACAACATGAACAACTTTTTCTTTTTTAACGCTGATTGCGCGGGTTACTTTTATGGCTTAAGACCTATTATATTTATATTATTTTGATTGTCTTGATTGGATAGCATGGGTCAGGGAGCGTTGCGGGACGGATATTCCGATATATCTTTTTGGTGTTTCCATGGGCGCTACAACGGTATTGATGGCGTCCTGTCTGCCGCTTCCGGAAAACGTACACGGTATTATAGCTGACTGCGGATTTACGTCTCCGCATGAGATTTGGAAATATGTTGTAAATCATAATCTTCATCTCGGCTTCAGAATACGCGGCAGGATCGCGGAGAAAATGTTTATGAATATGCTCCACGCAGGAAGCGACAAATATTCTACGCTCGACGCGCTGAAAAGCAGTAAAGTACCCGTTCTGTTCATCCACGGCAGCGACGACAGATTTGTGCCTGTTGAAATGACGTACCGGAACTATAAAGCGTGTGTTTCGCCTAAAAAACTGCTCATCGTTCCCGGTGCAGATCACGGCATGAGTTATTATATCAGCAAAGACGAATACGAGAAATCGATAACTGATTTTTGGAATATGTACGATAACCTGTCGATGCCGATCAGTAAAGTATAACAATATTTGAAGCAATCCGTTCTATAGTAACTGCCCCCACTTTTCGCTCAAAAGTGGGGGCAGTTACTCACATACGGAAACCCTTGCTTACAGCACGACCTTGAATCTGCATAGACCGTCGAGTGTCTCACGGATGAAAACGTTCTTCGGGAGAGCAGGCAGATAATTCTTTTCAAAGGTAGTCGAACGGTAATATGCGTTGAAGTTTGCTATCGGCAGGATTACCCAGTCGAGATCCTTATGCTTGTTTGCGTAATAGAACGCCGTCAGGTCTTCCGCTTTGGGACGGTATTTGTCAAGCATTTCTATCGCGTCGAGCTTTTTCTTGATCTTCTTTGGCAGGACGTATTCCTCCGCGCGGAGCGGTCCCGCCTCTAGCGCCTCGGCGATCACGTCGTCGAAACGTGTACCCCACGCGCCTTTTGTGTTCCTTGCGAAGATCGGAACGGTATAATGCCCGACGCGCTCTTTCCATTGCTTTGCATATCCTTTTTCGACCGCGTCGAATATCTTCTGTACCGGTTTGGTGAGAAGCTCGAAGTGTTCATTGCAGAAAGCAAAAAGGTTTTTCATGTGGCGGATGTACCATCCGTTGCCTTTTGCGTCCACAAGCTCCGGGAACTCGTCCGAAAGTTCTCTGAAATCCACTTTAGCGTCGGGATCAACTCGTCTGTCGGGAACGCTGCGGTCATACGGATCGCCCGGAAGAACGCTTCCGTCCTTATCGTGGAACAGAAATCCGCGCGCAAGGATCGTAAAGATACGGTTGAAGCCGAGAAAGTCCTTTATCATATCGAAGGTGAAGCGACCCATATAGGTCTTATCGCTCTTTTTCACAGAGATATACTGCGGCTTTTCGGTGTAATCTCTGAATTCCTGCCATTCGTTCGTCATCTGCCGAACCACCTCCGTTTCTTCTTTTCAGCCGGTCCGACCGTCCATTCCAGCGCGGAATACGGCATCACTTCAAGCACGAACCGGCGCT
>CAMVBD010000357.1 GCA_947165615.1 uncultured Clostridia bacterium
GAGGATGACGTTTTGAACGTCCCCGTTCTGCGTGACGTCCAATACGCGCGTTACCAGAAACCCGGCGTTCAGCGCGACGGCCTCCCCGGGCTCGAGGTAGACCTCCACCTGCCAGGCGCTTTGCGCAAAGCGGATGCAGTCTTCCAAAAGGCCAATATCGTAATCCGGGCGGGTGATGTGGTGCCCGCCGCCGAAATTGAGCCACCGCATGCTTTTCAGCACGTCGCCGAATTGTGACGCGACCGCGTCGAGGGTGGTTTTGAGGTCGTCGGCATTCTGCTCGCACAGCGTATGGAAATGCAGCCCGTCGAGAAGCGCGAAAAGGTCCGGCGTCATTTGGGCGTCGAACTGCCGTCTTGTCACGCCGAGCCGTCCGCCGGGTGCGCAGGGGTCGTAGATGGCGTGGCCCTCCTGCGTCGAGCATTCGGGATTTACGCGCAGGCCGACGCTTTTGCCGGCGGCCTTGGCTTTCGGCCCGAATTTTTTAAGTTGTGAGACGGAATTGAAAACGATATGGTCGGCATAGCGGCAGACCTCGTCCATCTCGTCGTCCCGGTATGCCCCGCAGAAGACGTGGACCTCCTTTTGGGGCATTTTTTCTTTGCCGAGGCGCGCTTCATACAGGCCGCTGGCCTCCGTTCCGGCGAGGAAGGGGGCGAGCAGCGGGTAAAAATCGTAATTCGAAAAGGCTTTTTGCGCCAGCAGGATCTTGCAGCCCGTGTCGTCCTGCACGCGCTTTAAGACGCGGGCATTACGCAGGAGCGCGGTCTCGTCGATGACGTAGGCGGGGGTGGGCAGCGACCCGAAGAGCTCCTCCGGCGTACGGCCGGAAAGCGCCGAAAAGGGCGGGCGAACGTCGGTCATATCAGTCTACCAAGACGGGGTCGTGGCTTTCGCGCTTGGGAAGGCCGTAGCGGTCGAGCGCCGCGATGAACGGATCGGGATCGAACTCCTCGACCGTATGCACGCCCTTTGCCGTCCATTTGCCGGTCAGCAGCATCATGGCGCCGCACATGGCGGGCACGCCCGTGGTGTAGGAGATGGCCTGGCTGCCGACCTCCCTGTAGCACTCCTGATGGTCGCAGACGTTATAAATGTAATAGGTCTTGTCCTTGCCGTCCTTTTTGCCGGTGAAAATGCAGCCGATGTTGGTTTTGCCGTGGGTGCGCGGGCCGAGGGAGGCTGGGTCGGGCAGCAGCGCCTTGAGGCATTTGATCGGGACGATCTCGTGTCCCTCGAACTGCACGGGAACGGTGGAGAGCATGCCGACGTTTTCGAGGCACTTCATGTGCGTCAGATACGACTGCCCGAAGGTCATGAAGAAGCGGATGCGCTTGACCTCGGGGATGTTTTCGGCAAGGCTTTCGATCTCCTCGTGGTGCAGAAGGTACATATCCTTTTTTCCGACGGCGTCAAAGTCGTACTCGCGCTTGATGCTCATGGCCGGGATCTCGATCCAGTGCCCGTCCTCCCAATAGGAGCCGGGGGCGGAGACCTCGCGGAGATTGACCTCGGGATTGAAGTTGGTGGCGAAGGCGTAGCCGTGGTCGCCGCCGTTGCAGTCGAGGATGTCGATGGTGTCGATCTCGTCGAACTCATGCTTTTTGGCGTACGCGCAGTAGGCCTGCGTGACGCCGGGGTCGAAGCCGCAGCCGAGAAGTGCGGTCAGGCCCGCTTTTTCAAACTTTTCGCGGTACGCCCACTGCCAGGAGTAATCGAAATAGGCGGAAAAGCCCTTTTCCTTGCAGCGCTTTTCGTAGATCGCCCGCCATGCGGGGTCGTCGGTGTCCTCGGGCTCGTAGTTTGCGGTATCCATGTAATTGACGCCGCAGATGAGGCAGGCGTCCATGATGGTCAGATCCTGATACGGCAGGGCGATGTTCATGACGAGGTCGGGCTTATAGTCCCTGATGAGGGCGACAAGCTCATCCACCTTGTCGGCGTCCACCCTTGCGGTCGTAATGACCGCGGACGTCGTCGGGCGCAGTTTTTCGGCGAGGGCGTCGCATTTGGATTTGGTGCGCGAGGCGATCATGATCTCGGAGAAGACCTCCGGGACCTGACAGCATTTGGAGATGGCGACGGAGGCGACGCCGCCGCAGCCGATGATAAGGACTCTGGACATTTAAAACACTCCTTTTCTTGAGAGACCGGAAACCGGTCGGGATACGCGTAAAAGTATTCAGCGGCCGATGGCAAGCAGCAGTTCCCGCAGGACCTTGCAGGCAGCGGCGGTAGAGACGCCGGAGGGATCGAGCATGGGCGCGAGTTCGTTGAGGTCCGCGCCGACTATGTTGACGTCCTTTACGGTCAGAATGGCGTCTAAAAGCTGCAAAAACGTGACGCCGCCGGCCTCCGGCGTGCCGGTGCCCGGGAAGCAGGACGGATCGAGGCTGTCGAGGTCGATGGTCAGGTACACCGGGACGTTCTCTTTTTTCAGGCGTGCGACGCAGTCGGAAAGGCCGTCGAACGACAGCGGATGGAAATCGGTATGGGCTCTGCCGAACGCGAATTCCGATTTTTCGCCGGAGCGGATGCAGAACTGGTGGATACGCCCGTCGCCGAGGATGTCGTGACATCGGCGGATGACGCAGGCGTGGGAGAGTTTTGCCCCAAGGTAATCGTCCCGGAGATCGGCGTGCGCGTCAAAGTGAATGATATGCAGGTCGGGATATTTTTCGGCGACGGCGCGCACGGCGCCGAGCGTCACAAGGTGCTCGCCGCCGAGAAGCAGATGGAATGACATTTATTCGGAAGAAGAGCAGCACAGACTCTACATGGAGCAGAA
>CAMVBD010000358.1 GCA_947165615.1 uncultured Clostridia bacterium
GTCCGAAGTTGACCGTGGATATGATTTCCGACACCGACAGCGCAACGCAGGTCAAACGCTATATCCGCCTGACCAATCTCATCCCCGAGTTGCTCGATATGATGGACGAAAACAAAATCGCGTTTTCCGTAGGTGTCGAGCTTTCTTTTCTCGACGATCAGCTTCAGTACGACGTTCTGAACGCTTGCGAGCTCAACGACAACACACCGTCCTACGCGCAAGCCGTCCGTATGCACAAGGCTTACGGCATGGGCAAGCTCACGAAGGACGATATCGGCGCCATTATGTGCGAGGAAAAGGCGAATCAGCGGGAGACCGTGAAGATTCCCGTTGATCGACTTAAGGGTAAAATCCCCGGCAGCTTCAACGAACAGCAGAAGCAAGATTTCATCGTCAAAGCGGTCGAGCACTACCACCGCTATCTGCAAAAGCAGAGAGAAAACGCGAGATAAGGAGGTATGCGTATGGCACAGAAAATGGAATTGAACGAGATGTTCTTCCTGATCAGCGGCGGCGGGCGTATCAATGAAAACAAACCGATCATATTGCGGGATTACGTCGCGCCGGTGTTCATCGACAACGGCGCTATCGAGATCAAATCAATTGCGCCGAAAGCGATCACTCTGTCAAAAAAGATCGGCAAGACGGTTTACGACGTCACCGGGCTGTTTGACGTTGAAGCACAACAGTCCGCTCTTCAACAATTCAAACACCTTATATTAGCCAACTCATAAAATCGACAAAAAAGGCCGGGCATTGTAGAATGGTATCGCCACCTGCAATGCTCGGCTTTTTAGGCGCAAACGCGCCGGAAAGGAGTATCATTTTGAAAAAAGTCGAGAAGGACAAGTTAGTAACGGCGCTTTACTGCCGTCTCTCCGTTGACGATATAAAAGAAGTCAGCGAGGAAAAACGTAAAAAAGAACTGGAGTCGAACAGTATTACGAACCAAAAGCAAATCCTTGAAGAATACTGTCAGAAAAACGGGATCGTAAACTACCGTTTCTTCGTGGACGACGGGATCTCCGGCACGACCTTCGACAGACCGGGATTTCAGAAAATGGAGGAGATGATAGAAAACGGCGAGATCGGGACCGTTATCGTAAAGGATCTGTCCCGTTTCGGACGCGACCATATCTATTCCGGGTATTATCCACAGATCAAATATCCTTCGCTCGGCGTAAATTTCATCGCGCTTCAAGAGAACGTCGACGTGGAAAAGGACGTCGGCACCGAGATGATGCCGGTGCATAACATTTTCAACGAGTGGTATGCTCGACAGACCTCGAAGAAGATTCGCGCCGTCTGGCAGAACAAGCGGGACCGAGGCGAACGTGTATCGGCATCTGTTCCGTTCGGGTATAAAAAAGCGAAGAAAGACCCGCAGTGGTATATCGACGAGCCCGCTGCCGAAACTGTACGGTATATCTTCAAACTCGCCATGGAGGGACTCGGTCCGATGAAGATCGCAAACCGGCTGAGAGAGGAAAAGATCATCACACCGACGGAATACTATTGTTCTATTGAGAGGAAAGCGTCGAATCCACGTCCGGTCGATCCGTATGATTGGAAACAGACCACAGTAAAACACATTTTGGATAACCGTCAATATACCGGTTGTACCGTGAACGGGAAAAGCAGCATCGTAAGTTACAAAGTGCACAAAAGCATCGAATATGACGAGTCTGAGTGGCAGATTATCCCTAATACTCAGGAACCGATCATTGATGAAGAAACCTTCAACATCGTGCATCAGATGCGGCAGGGACGGCGTCGCAATACGGCGACAGGAAGATCAAGTATGTTTTCGGGATTGGTATTCTGCGGTGATTGTGGGGCGAAGATGTACTACTGCGCTTCAAAAAATATAAAGGAAAAACAGGATTTCTTCCGTTGCTCTGCGTACAAAGAGAATCGAGGGACTTGTTCGATCCACTTTATCCGTAACGTGGTCTTGGAAGATTTGGTTCTGGAAACGGTCAAAAGCGTGGCAAAGTATATTTCGGAATATGAACCGGTCTTTCTGTATCTTTACGCCAAAAATCACAAGCTCGCTGCCGCAAAAGAAATGCGGAACGCAAAATTGAGATTGGAACAGGCGAAAAAGCGCATCGGCGAGTTGGATAAACTGATCAAATCCGTTTTCGAGCAGCACATTCTTGGGACTTTATCAGAAGAGAGTTACAGAACGATGATAGCCGATTATGAAAAGGAGCAGCGTGAGGTAAAACAGTTCATCCTCGAATCCGAAACCGAGGTGCAGACCGCCAAACAGGAGACCGCCGATCTAAAGGACTTTCTTGTTGCGATCCGCAAGTGTACCGACATCACCGAACTGACGCCGACGCTCGTAAACACGCTGATAAAGAAAATTGAAATCTTCAACAGCGTTGTCGGTCCGGACGGAAAAAAGCATGTTCCGATCACGATCCACTTCCGCGCCGCAGGGATCATCACCGTACCCGACGAAAAGGAGATCATCGTCGCTATGGAAGAGATAAGAAATAACCCCTCCAATGTGGCGTAAACCCGCATTGCAAAAGAAAAAACGGTGTAACCCAATCGGATTACACCGTCCCCCCTTTTGCAACTGTCCTTTAGGACACGTTGCAAATAAGGATTTTCTTTCCTTATATCAGCCGGTAATTCATATACCGCCTTTACGGGCGCGCCGCTTGATGTGCGGATTTTTTTATTATAACTTACGTCGGGGGAAAAGCTTTAATCGGTCTTTTTGGGCGCGTTTCACGCGCCTTTTGTTATCTTTATAATGCGGTATGTCT
>CAMVBD010000359.1 GCA_947165615.1 uncultured Clostridia bacterium
CGAACTTCGGCTGGTCGAGCTGGCAGTAGACGATCACGTCCTGCCCCTTCTGGATGTTCACGCCCATGCGGGCGATCAAGCGCGCGTAATTGCGAAGCGTTTCGATTTTCATAATTGTATCCTCCGTTAAGTATCTTTTTTTGTTCGTTTTACAGTTTCAGAATCGCGGGCATTTCTTCGCCCTCTTTGTAATTGTCCGGATCCTCCACGAAACCGAACGAGGCGTAGAGCTTCTTCGCGGCCTCGTTTTCGGGCTCATACGAGAGCCAGCAGAGGTCCGACGGCCCACAGGGGAAAGTTCTGATAAAGTCGAGCGTCATTTGGAACGCCTGCCGCCCGTAGCCCTTGCCCTGCCAGCGCTTGTCGATCATAAAGCGCCATACGAAATAGGTGTTTTTGAAGTATTCCGGTTCCCCTTCCTCGTAGCCGTTATAGCCGACCATCACGAAGCCGATCGGCTTTTTGCCGAGATAGATGCCGAACGGGAACGGTACGGGCGAGCCGTTCGACAGTCCCACGTAGGCATGTACGAGGCTCCACTTGTTTTCGGCCACGTAGTTCCTCTGCTCCTTCGTCACCCGCAGCTTGGTGATCGCGTAGTAGTTGTCCCAGGTGATTTTTTCAAGATGCACTTGCTGTTCCATTTTTATTCCTCCGTTGGGTTTACGAATTCTTTGATCTCTTTTGCCAGCTGCTCGTACGCAAAGCAGTGGATGCAGTGGCCGCAGTCGAAATACAGGATTTTGCTCCTTTCCGAAGCGGCGGCGAAGTCCTGATGGGCTTTGATCCAGTCCTCTTCATACGGACCGAATTTTCCCTCTTCGCCTTTGACGTACCACGCCGGGGCGTTGACGAACTGGATCGTCGGCTGCGTGGGCAGCGGACGGCTGTTGATGAGGTCGCTTGCCGCGGATTTGTTCAGCTGCTCGCTGTAAGTATCGAAATTGCCGTCGTTCTTGCAGCTCAGCTCCCGATAGATCCGCCGCTCTTCTTTGGTAAGCAGCTTTTTGAGACCCGGGCGGAAATCGTTGCGGCACCAGCCCGCGATCCGGCGCAGATGGTATCCGAACGCTTCCAGTTTCCAGTGTCGGAACCAGAAGTCTTTGCTCCAGTCGAACGTATAATTTGCGAGGTTCGCGTCGATGCCCGCAAACACCTCCACTTCGTCCGGGTAATGCTGCTCCCACAGCTCTACCTCGTTGCCGCCGAGGGAATGCGCGCACAGGATATACGGGCCTTCGATGCCGAGCATCGCGAGGGCTTTGCGATATTGCTCCACCGTGTTCATGTAGTCGCGGTTCTCTTTGACGATGTCGCTCTGGCCGTAGCCGAATTTCTCGGGCACCACGATCCGGAATTCGTTTTCGAGCAGGGAATAGAGCGGCTTGAATTCCAGGATCGGACTCGTGCTGCATAATCCCGGCAAGAACACGATCGTATGCGCGCCCTGCCCCTTGACGAGTACGCTCATCCGGTGCCCGTCCACCTCGATATACTGTCCGAGCGGCGTTTCGACGAGCTTTTTGTTCTTCGCACGAATGATCAGGTTCACGAGGCACGACACGAGAAACACCGCCGGCACAAGCGAGAAGAACACAACGACGAGCACGGTTTTTATGATAAATATGCTCTTATCTTTCATCTGTTTTCCTTTCTGTTTGACCGCGCGGACATAAAAAACCGCGGCGAAGCAGCTTCCGATAGCTGCGTCCCGCGGGTCCCACGATCAGAAGATACTAAACTGGCGCACGCCGAACCAGAGGGACCTGTCCCTCCGTAAGCGCGCTTCTATTCAGTTAACCGACGATCGCAATCAGCATGGGTCTGTCTCCTTTTTCGGATTTCACAGATATTCTACACGATAACGAGGTAAATGTCAATAGAGAAACACGGCGGGGTTGGCGCCGTGAACCCCACAGCGCTTCGCCGCTAATGACATACCAACCCGCCAAGGCGGCTTGGATAAAAAAAGAACGAAGTTAAAACTTCGTTCTTATTTTGGTGGAGGCAGAGAGATTCGAACTCTAGACCTTTCGCACGTCAAGCGAATGCTCTAACCAGCTGAGCTATGCCTCCGTATTGGCAGAGGAATAGGGATTCGAACCCCAACAGGCAGAGTCAGAGTCTGCAGTGCTAACCGTTACACTATTCCTCTGTGCGGTTTTGTTCAACCGAACAAGCCATATTATAATACGGCAAATCCCATTTGTCAAGAGTTATTTTTTCAAACTTAAAAATTTTTCTTCACAAAAGAACTATGCGCCGGAATACAGGAAATCCACTGAAAACTATTGTTTTTTTGTTGACAACAGGCGAATACGCTCCTATAATCAAAGTATACCCGGAAAGAATATTCAAAAAGGAGAATCTTTATGAACTGCAGTATCTGCGGAGCGCCGCTTCCGCCCGACGGCATTTGCCGGAACGTTCATCCCGCGACGGTTCCCAACAGCCCGCTGTTTCAACAGCAACGACCGGATTTTATTCAGAACCTGTATCGCGCCGCCTGGTTTGCGCCGGTCAGTGTGTTTCTTTTCATGCTGAGCAACATTGTTCATCTGTTGCTTGATTCATTCGTATATAATCCGCTGCTTCTCAGAAGAGGAACCTATTCCGCATATTACGGACTTACAGGCGGACTGGGTATTCTGCGAATTATTCTCGTATTCGTTTTCTGCGTTTTGCTCTACCGCCTTGCGACCGGGAAATGGGGAAAAGACGTCCGCAAAGCCCATGCCGCGCTCGTCTTTGTTCCGTTTGCGATTTTTTCACGGAACTGTC
>CAMVBD010000360.1 GCA_947165615.1 uncultured Clostridia bacterium
GAAGCCGCCGTCATCACCCCCGCCGCAAAACCGCCGCACAGCCGTGTCAGCCCTTCGGGAAAGCGGTTCCGCACAAACAGCACCGCCGCAGCCCCCACCGCCGTCCCGAGAAACGGCATCCACACCGCCGCCGTGATCGTTCCATCCATCCGGTATCCACTCCATCAAACAGTTCGTTATGGTTCAGCATATGCGAAAAGGGGAGCAAGGTGACAGCCGGATTCACCGGAATAAAACGAAAAACCCTTGTATCCGTTCAGATACAAGGGTTCATTCGTGGAGCTGCTAACCAGAATTGAACTGGTGACCTCATCCTTACCAAGGATGCGCTCTACCGCCTGAGCCATAGCAGCGTCTGTTCACATCGAACAAGGGATATTATACACGCGAAAGGTCGAAATGTCAAGTGTTATTTTTAAGAATTTGATAATTTATGAAAAGAATCCCGTGCAGTCCCGAAGGCGTTTTTGCAGGACTTCTCTTGACAGCCGTGATATAATGCAGATAAGCAAACCAATTCTTTTCGGGAGGTACGCACATGGAGCCGGAAAACAGAATTTGCAGCGCTGAGACAGAAACGCAAGGGGAGGGGCTTCGGCTTGAGACGGAGCGTCTTTGGGTCCGCGGCGTCCGAAAAGAGGACGCCGGGGCGCTGCTTGCCATTCAGAACACAGACTATGTGCTGCGGTATAACGGGATGGAAAAGTGGGATCTCGAGAAGATGCGCGGCTATATCGAAAAGCACGCCGACACGCTTTTGACCGTCTGTCTCAGGGACGGTACGGTCATCGGGCAAATCGGGATCACGGAGGACTCTCTCCGCTATGACGTCGGCTCAAAAGAACTGAATTTCTATTTGTCCGAAGCAGCCGCCGGAAAGGGCTATATGTCCGAAGCGCTGAACGCGGTTTTGGAGGACCTCTTTTGTCGATTGGGCGTATCCCTTGTGACCGCCCGCGCGTTTGTGCCGAATACGGCGTCCCGAAGGCTCCTGCAAAAACTCGGCTTCCGGCAGGAAGGGGAATTGCGACGCTGTGTCAGGGGGTATGGCGGCACGATATTTGACGACGCCCTGTATTCCATTACGAAAGAGGAGTTCTGTAAAAGCCATGGTCGCGCATAACATCCCGCCTGTCTACGACGAAAACAGTGAGATCCTGATCCTCGGCAGCTTTCCGTCCGTCAAATCCCGCGAGGCGGCGTTTTTCTACGGGCATCCGCAAAACCGCTTTTGGCGGGTGATTGCCGCCGTGTATGGGGACGATCCCGGTTCGACGCCCGAAACCAAAACGGCGTTCCTTTTGCGCAATCATATTGCTCTTTGGGACGTGATCGGGCAGTGTGAGATCGTCGGCAGCGCGGACGCGACGATAAAGGACGTCGTTCCGAACGACCTGCTCCCGATCCTTTCGGCGGCAAACATCAAAGCGATCTTTGTCAACGGTTCGACCGCCGCAAAGTATTACCGGAAGTTCCAGCTGCCCGCGACCGGCAGGGAAGCCATCACCCTGCCGTCGACCTCACCCGCGAATGCAGCCAAACGGCTGGACGATTTGATCGCAGTCTGGAATAATTCGATCTCTGCGGTACGCTCAAATCACCCCTAAGTGGATTTTCTGCCTGATTAAAAGAACGGATCTCCGTTTTCGGAGATCCGTTTTGTAATATGGGTGCGCAATCGATCAATACATACCGCCCTGCGCGCCGGCCATAGCGGCGGCGTTTGCAGCGGCGTCTGCGGCGGGATCGGGCTTGTCGGTGACAAGGGACTCGGTGGTCAGCACCATCGCGGCGATGGAAGCGGCGTTCTGCAGCGCGCTGCGCGTCACCTTGGTGGGATCGAGGATACCGGCGTCCGCCATGTCGACGTACTCTTCGGTCGCAAAGTTGTAGCCGTAGCCGTTTTTGCCGGAGCGCTCGATGGCGTCGATGATGACGCTGCCCTCGAGGCCCGCGTTCGCGGCGATCTGACGGATGGGCGCTTCCATAGCCTTGAGAACGATCTTGACGCCGGTCTTTTCGTCGGCGTTTTCGGTAGCGTCGAGTACGGCCTGCACCTTTTCGGCGACGTTGAGCAGCGCGATGCCGCCGCCGGCAACGTAGCCCTCTTCCACGGCGGCCTTGGTGGCGGCCAGCGCGTCTTCGATGCGGAGCTTCTTTTCCTTCATTTCGACCTCGGTCGCCGCGCCGACGTGGATCACGGCAACGCCGCCGGACAGCTTTGCAAGTCTTTCCTGCAGCTTCTCGCGGTCAAAATCGGAGGTCGTTTCTTCGATCTGCTTCTTGATCTGGGAAACACGGGCCTTGATCTCAGCGGTTTCACCGGCGCCCTCCACAATGAAGGTATTCTCCTTCGTGACCTTGACCTGACGAGCACGGCCGAGCTGCGCGACCTGCGTGTCCTTGAGTTCCAGACCGAGGTCGGAGGTGATGACTTCACCGCCGGTCAGGATGGCGATATCCTGAAGCATCTCTTTTCTTCTGTCGCCGAAGCCCGGGGCCTTTACGCAGATGCAGGTAAAGGTGCCGCGCAGCTTGTTGACAAGAATGGTCGCAAGGGCTTCGCCCTCCACGTCCTCGGCGATGATGATAAGCTTCTTACCGGCCTGCAGGATCTGCTCCAGCAGCGGCAGGATCTCCTGAATGTTGGAGATCTTTTTATCGGTGATCAGAATGTAAGCGTCGTCGACGACGGCTTCCATTTTATCGGTATCGGTGACCATGTAGGGGGAGATATAGCCGCGGTCAAACTGCATGCCTTCCACAA
>CAMVBD010000361.1 GCA_947165615.1 uncultured Clostridia bacterium
TTTCGGTCCTGGATGCTGTTCAGGGCTGTTGCTGTGGTATATGCCGCAAGGGGAGTTGAGGAAACCCAGGATCAAAGCTCCGGATCTCTTTCCCTCTTGCGAGTATGTTATACCACCATTTTTAGCACTTGTCAAGAGAGAGTGCCAATTCTTCTGTGAAGAATTTGTGAAATTTCTTATATATAATTCCACATTTCGCCAGTATCGCCGTAAGTCCGGCAAAGAGCGCTGAAAGCGCCGCCATGATCAGCCACATATCACTGCTTCTTCAAATCATTATATGACCGTCAAAAGACAAGGACCCTTCACTCAGACAAAATCTCCGATTCTGTCAATACCCGGTTCCTGAAATCGACGATCCGTGCGTCAGACAGCCCGCTTTTGACCGTTTTACGGTCTTTCGTCTGCGTAGCGCCGAAATCACGCAGATTGACAACACTTTGCAACGGCAATTCTTTCATATTCTGTTTCTATCGATTTCAGATCGTGATGATCCTGAGGTTCGGACTTCCCGGATCGAACAGACTGCCGACGCCGGTTTGAAACTCGGCGGTCACGTCCCGCAGATATACGGTCAGCGGTTCTTCTGCGGAGGCCTCCACGCGGGAGCTGTGTTTCAGCCCGGTAAACCGCACGTTTTCAAAGGTCAGTTCGCGCAGTCTGTCGCCCGACTGCAGGTCTCCTGAGGAATCGGCATGGTAATGCAGCACCCGATCGGCGTTTTCCACGATCAGATTCCGGAATACGATACCGTGGGAATGCTCCCGCGCAGGGAAGGTCTCGCTGGCAAAAAAGATCATCATTGCGTAAAGATTGTGTCTTCCCGCCTCCCGGGGCAGGGTCTCCGTTCTCGATTTGACCACCGTCACCCGATGCGGATAATAGCCGGGACCGTACACGTGGCAGTTCTCCGCCAGGATATTGACGCCGCCGATGCGGAACGCCTGGCAGGAGGAATTCAGCACACAATTGTTGACGTGAAGGTTCCGGACGTTGATCCCGGCGATACAGTCGTCGCCGGTGCGGAAGACGCAGCGGTTGATCTCCACGTTTTCGCAGCAGTGCAGATGGATCCCGTCGCTGCCGCCGAGGCACGTCACGTCCGTCATCGAAACGTTTTCGCAGGCGTCCAACTGGTGCATGAAATTGCCGCTGTGCCGGACGGTATACCCCTTCAGCACGACGTTTTCACAGTTTGAGAGGAAGATCCCATGCGGGCCGCGGTAGTGCTCCTCCCCGTCCGGATCGAAGCAGTTCTGTCCGTCGATCACGGCTCCCGGCTCGCCGATGATCGAAATATTGCGAGCGCCGTATGCCGAGAGCATCGCTCTGCGGTATTCCGCTCTTTTTTTGTTCCCGAAGTACTGCGGGATCAACTCCTGATCCGTGCGCAGGGAAACGTTCTCCGGCACGTCGAACACTTCGTAATCGTCGCAGTTCTCGCTTCCCAGCAGCACCGCGCCGCTTTTGAGCAGGACGGTGGTATCGGAATAAAGCAGCAGACCGGAAACGCGATACGTTCCTTTCGGGAAAACGACCGTTCCTCCGTTTTCTTTGCAGAAATCGAGGACCTTCTGTATTGCATGCGTCTGCGGCGCGCCCGCGTCCGGCGTGACGCCGCAGGCAGTCAGATCATAAATCAAACTCATTTGGATTTATACCCCAAATCATCATAGAATCTATAGTTTTTAATTATCATATGTGTTACACATAAAAATAAGGGATTGCGAAAACGTTTTCTCTCAGAATCCCGGGGGCGGCGCAATTGCATATGACCGCACCGGTTCCTCTTTTTTTGTCTGGAAGATCATTTAACACCTGAAATGCTGAGGTCATGTTCGCATCCGGATGCTCATCCTTTTTGATCTCAATCGGATACAGAATGCCGTCCTGCTCAATGATGAAATCTATTTCGGATTCAACAAACTGCTCTGTTCCGTTTTTCATGATTTTCTTCTTGTCCTTGCCCCTGTAATAGGAAACAAAATACCGGTAATCGAGCCCCCTGTTCGAGTAGCTTTTCAGTATTTCGGAAATAATAAAGGTTTCAAAAAACGCGCCGCTCATTGCGCCGTTTGCAAGGGATTCGGGCGTGAGCCAACGGGTAAGATAGGCGGCAAGACCCGTATCGCGAAAATACAGTTTTGGGGTTTTTATCGCTCTTTTCAATGCGGAATTTGCAAAGGGCTTAAGGATATATACAAGTCCCGACGCCTCAAGAACAGATATCCAACTCTTCACTGTGTTCGCGTCTTTTCCTATTTCATCCGCAATGTTGGAGTAATTGAGCATCTGCCCGGTTCTTGCTGCACAGGCGATCATAAGATTTCGAAAAGCGGTCAGATCCTGAACATTGGAAAGCTCTCTGACGTCATGTTCCAGATAGGTCTTGACGTAACTTGAATAGAACATCGACCAATCGATATCCGGATTCTGAATTTCGGGATACAGTCCTCTGTGAATGATTTTCCATACGTTATCCGGCTTTGCTGCAGATTCTTTTCTGGCCTGAATATACTCCAATGTAGGAATAAACGGCGTCTTAAAATCCGATTTGAAGATTTCTCTGAGTGATACGGTCGCAAGTTCAATGATCGCAATTCTGCCCGCCATGGATTCCGACGCCATATTCATCAACTTGAAGGGTTGAGAACCGGTCAGAAGATATTGTCCGTTGATTTTGTTCCGATCACAATGCATTTTAAGATATCTGAAAAGTGACGGAACGTACTGTACCTCATCAAGATACAGAGGAATCCCGTTCAT
>CAMVBD010000362.1 GCA_947165615.1 uncultured Clostridia bacterium
CGGATCTCCAGCGCGACCACGGTCACGTCGTCCCGTCTGCCGATGGGAGACGCCTCCACTGCGGCGCCGAGCATGGCGTCCGCCAAAGATTCCGGCGTCAGCGCCGCGTCCAGAAGCGTTCGCAGGCGCATGGGGCGCACCCGGTCCGCGCCGTCGGAATACATGAGGATAAGATCTCCGGGAGAAAACGCCGATTCTGTTACGGCAAACGAGGCGTCCGGCAGGATGCCCAGCGGCAAAGAAGCCTTTTCGATCACCTGCGTCTTGCTCCCCTGCCGCACGGCGGAGGCGGCGGCGCCGGCTTTGAGAAACCGCGCCTGCCCCGTAAACAGGTCGATTTCCACCACGTCGAGCGTCGAAAGCGTCTCTTCGGTCTCTTTGGTCAAAAGCGCCGTATTGACCGCCCCGATCGCCCCTTCGGGCGACAGCCCGGCTTTGACAAGCCGCGCGAACAGACTTGCGGTCATAACGGCGTTCAGCGCCGCCGTCTTTCCCGTCCCCATGCCGTCGGACAGGACGCAGTAGTATTTTCCGCGTCCGTCGTAAAAGCGGGACACCGCGTCTCCCGGGATCTCTTCGCCGGTCGCCGCCCTGACGCGTTTGACGGCATGCACGGTCAAAGTCCCCGCCTCGGCAAGCCGCAGGATCGTCCCCTGTCCGCGCGCGGAAATGACGGCAGGAGACGCAAACCGGATGCCGGTGCGCTCGTACAGCGCGTCGAGGACGGCAGGGATCGGAAGCGCGTCCGGCAGAAGCGGACACAGCGCCTGTATCAGACGGATCCCCTCTTTTGTGCGCTCGGCGCTGACCTCACGCACCGACACGCCGGAAAGCGTAAAGGCGTCTTTTGCCAGCGCGGCAAGATAGGGGTCGTCCGTTCCGGCGTTTGCCGCGGCCTCAGCCGTCTCGGACAAAAGCCGCCCGGCCTGCGTCCACGCGCCGACACACAGCCGCCGGAGTTCCCGCAGTTTTTCCTGCGATTCGCGTTCCGTCAGCCAAACGCGGCGGTTTGCCCGCAGGGACGCCAACAGCGCCTCCTTCTCCCTGCAGCAGACCCGCAGCCGCTCCGGCAGGTCCGCCTCTTCCATTTTTTCCTGCAGCAGAGCGCGGCGGACGGCGTCGGCGATCCGTCCTCTTGTCGGCTCGCCGCACCGGTCATACGCCGGACAGCCGGCGCAGACCTCGTTTTGAACAGCCGCCGTCCTGGCGGCTTGCGTCTCCGTTTTTTCCGGTTCTTCAAACGATACGACCTTTCTGACCGCGTCCGAAACGTCCGTCGCCGCCCATGCCGTGTTTTTTAGGGTCAGGGAAAGCCGCCTGTTGGCATCCTCCCCCGTGTTTTCGGCGGTCAGCGGACGGAGAAGCGCGACAAGCGCCCGAAGCCACGGTTCCGGCAAAAACAGCAGCACGGACGAAGAAAACAGGATCACCGCGGCGGACGCGAAAAAGGGCGCGTTTTCTCCTTTTAAGAACAAAAAGATCAACTGGACCGTTGCGGCGGTCGCGGCAGCCGGCGCGCGGCCGTACCCGGCGACGGCGCTGACGAGAAAGCCGGTCAGAGGCAAAGAAAAAGCGAGATACCCCGTTTCGGCGCGAAAGCCGAGGATCAGCCCCAGCGTGACGCCCGCCGCCCCCGCGGCGTAGGGACCCGACACAAAGGCGAACACCGGCAGCAGCAGCTCCGCCGTAAAAAACGCGAGGTCCGCGCCGAACAGACGCACGCCGGAGACGGACGCCAGCGCCACGCCGAACGTCAGCCACACGCTGATGTTATCGGGCGGGGACGACAACAGGGGCTTTGTCCCGCCCGCCATTGCCAAAAACGCCCGGCGGTAAAAGACAGACAAAACGCCCGTCAGCAGCGCTTCCCCGACAAACGTGAGCAAAACGGTGGGCGTCACCGGCGTCCAGAAGCCCGTCGCGCCCGCAGCCAGCAGCACCGCAAAAAACACGGTCAAGGGATTTCGCAGCGCCGCGCCCCGCCGGAAGCCGAGTCTGGAAAACGCCGTGCGCGCCGCAAACAGCAAAAGCGCAGCCCCCACGTTTTTGACCGCCGTGACCGGTCCCGTAAAGAGGACCGCCCCCGCCGCCGCGCCGAGGACCGACGGGAGCAAAAACTTGTCCGGCGCCCCCGCCGCAAGGGCGGAGCCGAAGGGATACGCCGTCCCGAACCCGGCCTTTGCCGACAAAAACGCCAACAGCCCGACCCCCGCCGCTTTTGAGGCGGACAAAAGCAAGCGGGAGCGCGACTGCCGGTCAAAGGCGGTCCTTCCCCGCCGTCTGAACCCCGGCCGCGCCCGTGTTTTTGCGGGACTTTCCGTCGCCGTCGCCGCCGTTCCGCCCCCGGTCTCCGGCTTTGTCTCCGGTCTTGTTTTTTGTTCGGTCACAGACACCTTTTTCACGTCCTTTTTTCTATGGTAAACCATATTTTACCATTTCACGGACGCAAAACCTGTCGGGTCGTGGGAGTCCGTCCTTTTTTTGTAAAAAAAGAGACCGGGAAATTTTCCCGGTCCTGTGATTCGGTTTTTTTTGTTACATGCAGGTGTAGCCGCCGTCGACGGGAAGGTTGACGCCCGTGACGTAGGCGGAGGCGGGGGACGCAAGGAACAGAGCGGCGGTGTCGAGTTCGCCCTCCTCGCCGTAACGCTCCTCGGGGATCATGGTCCTGGCGTTCTGCTGGAAGAAATCGGAGTTCAGGGTGTCTCTGGTCAGATCCGTATAGAAATAGCCGGGGCAGATGGCGTTGACCGTGATGTTGTA
>CAMVBD010000363.1 GCA_947165615.1 uncultured Clostridia bacterium
GAAACGAACCGGGATCGGCGTTCCGGCGTTGGTCTCATTTTGAATCTCATATATGACGCCGGAGTTCTCAAAAAGCGCCGTCAGCGCGGGAAGACAGCCGCGCGGGACGGCGAGAAATCCATCCCGTTTTTCCGCGCAACAGATTACCCGCGGCTTGTTATACACGGGCATCCGCATGGCCTGCGTTCGGTAAAAGTCCGGATTTTTGAAGGACGCCAACCGCAGGATCGCGTTTCTTCCCTGCGGGGAAAGCTGCGCAGCAGGAATATAAAGCATATCGGCATGGGTGATCTTCACGCTGCCGCCGAAATCTATTGCGGTCAGTGCTTTGGGAGTCTGTTTCCACGGCGCTTCGTCCGATTCGCTGACAAGCGCGCCGAGCTCCGTCGGTTTGCAGATTTGTGAGATCAGAGCTTCCACAGAAGCGGCGCCGATTTTGCGGACGCCCGACAAAAACGCCCATTGATCCTCAAATGGCGTAAAGGTTTCGTCAACGAAAAGAGAATTGCCGCTCTTCCTCGCCATTCCCTGCAGCGGCAGAGCGATCAGATTGCCGAATCCGCCTGCGGGCATGGTATCTTGATTCGGCAGGATGCGGTCATAGGATGAAAAGCTGATCTGTTTGTTCTGCGCCATGGCAAGAGTCAGCAACCCGCTGACAAGCTGCCGCGCCGTTTTTGCGGGGATCGGCGTTTCAAAAAAGATCCAGACATGTGCGCCTTCGCCGGAACGTGAGCGCTCCACGTAAGCGGGAACGCCGTTTTCCATACATGCAGACTGAAAAGCGAGAGCCGCGGTTTTATAGCCCTCGTCGTCAAAATCCACACAGCAAAACGCGCAGGTCTCGTCTGTAAGCATCGGATAAACGCCGATTACGTCGCGGCCGTATTTATCCTTTCCCGATAGATGCGCAAACAGATCGCCATCCGTCAGCGGCAGCAACTTTCGGTTCGGACAGGAGGAGCACTTGTATTTTTTCTTGTCGCACTGCGATTCATCCCATTCGTTTCCGCAAACCGGCTGATACCCGCTTTTGCCGGAGGTCACACCATACCAACGCCGCGCAAACACGTCCGTCCTTCCTGTGAAAAGCGAGCGGAACAGCACGATCTTCTCCTCCGGCGGGCTGTATTTGTTGACAATTTGTTTCTCTGGCACGCCCTTATCCGGCTTCACGGATTCCATCGAAGACGCAACTGTGATCCCCAGCTTCGCTTTCAGTTCGGAATTCTCCGCCTTCAGCTTCGATACTTCTTCCGTTAATCTTCTGTTTTCAGCCAATAATTCCTCATAGGTCAGCATATGGATCCCTGCCTGTCAGTTGGTCTTTTTTTACTATATATGTTTTCTTTTGTTTTTTCAACATATTGATCTTAAATAGTTTTAGTTGCCGAACAAAATATCTCACAAGATAGCATTAATCTCATGAATACAATAACAAATCAAAAGCTTCTCAAAAAAGGAATCAGCCCGATATGCTGCAAAAAGCATACCGGGCTGCGGTGCTGATTATGCGAAAATCAATTCATTGTTTACGATTTCTGTTGCGCGGTTTCGGATTGAATTCATACGCTGAACCCACTCCACTTGGTTTTCCGCTTTGAGGTGTTCGGTAACACCCTCCTGTTCGGCAAGCTGAGGGACGAGCAGGTCGAACATTTCTTGAGCGTCGCGGTCGATCTGAACGAGATATCTCTGCAGTTTACCGCTTACAAGGAATTCATTGTAAATGCCCCGATGATGTTTTTTCTAGAACCGTTTGTGTCGTTCTCCCCAAACGCCGATAGAGATTTCTTCTTCGGCAGGTAAAGAAAGATCCGGCAGATAGTAGTCGCCCTGGAGCGTATAAGTGATTCCTGTTTTAGCGTCAGTAATATGCTTTTTCATCTTAAAAAACATCCTTTCAATATCTTTTTGTTATTGGTTTTTATATTACCGGGAGAGGATTCTGTCTAAGATGAGTCATCATACTTCTTCTTCGGACCTCTCGGTTTAGATTCTTTGCGAAGAGGAGCTCCGTTGGGAAAGAAATCATAAGAGAAGAAAAGAAGAAATCCGAACCCGTCTCCAATCTGGAGAATCTGGTTCGGATTTCTTGAGTTTGGTGCTGGTGACCGGGATCGAACCGGTACTCTGTTGCCAGAACGGGATTTTAAGTCGAAATATAGATTCGGAACCTGAAGGTCGTTTTTCGGAAGCTGACGGAACATGGCGAACTTGAAAAACGCCGCAATATCAACGCTTTTCTCCGTAGTAAGCGCAGAAAAGTCTTGTGCTTCAAGCGTTTCGACGATTTGCGAAAAACCATAAAAAGCGTAAAAAAACGGAGGTCAATCGGAGGTCACAGGCGTGTTTGACCTCCAAAAACAAGCGTCATTAAGAATACATATATGACCATATTCTATATCTGCCGTCAACGAAAAAAAAGAAAGTAGGTATACAATATGGATAACAGTATTACAAAAGAACGCCTTAATCAGATCTATCGGAATTATCCCGACGTTGTAACGCTGCAGCAGCTGTGCGAAATGCTCGGCGGGATCGCAGACAGTACCGCCAGAAAGCTGCTGCGCGGCGATCACATTGAGCACTTCGTCATTATGGGGACCTATTACATCCCGAAAAAATATGTGATCGACTATGTTCTCGGCGACCACTACGCGCATTATAAGAACATGCTGAAAGCGAAGCTCCCGACAAAGCCCCTGAAGGGAGGCGTGAAGAAGTGAATTTCCTTGAAAACCTTTTCTTCGGCAAC
>CAMVBD010000364.1 GCA_947165615.1 uncultured Clostridia bacterium
GTCCTTCAGACGTCTTTTTCCGAGGTTGTCGTATTCATAGCCGAAATATTTTGCGTAGTCGCTCATCTGCATACAGAGCGCGACGTCCTTTTCGCAGGTGACCGCCATCATCATGCGGTTCCCGGGGCATACCGGCTTCGTCGGGGATTCGGCTCCGCATGAAGATATGACGTCCTCCATGCTGTAAACCTTTTCCTTCGGGAAAAAGCGTATGAACTGCCAGACGAGCACCGCCATATTGTGATCGCCGTGCATATACCGGTCGGCGACGTCGAGCATCCGTTCAAAGTATTCCGGTATCGGGAGCGAGCCGTCCGGCTCGTTTTTGATCCAGCGCGGGACCGGCGTCGTGCGGATCAGGCGCATCTTGTTCACGCCGATCGAATCGAGCAGGCACATCGTGTCCCATATACCGTCGATCGTGCGGCGGTTGACCTGCGTCTGCGACGAAGTCTGAAATCCTTCCGCGGCGCAGAGCCGGAACGCTTCGAGCGTGCGCTCCTCGGCGCCCTTGTGTCCGCGCATCCAGTCGTGATGACCGACGCCGTCAAACGAAATTTTGATGAGCGGATCACATTTCAGCGCCTTGAATTCTTCAAGTACTTCCTTTGTGAGAAAATACCCGTTCGTCGTCAGCTTTTCGAGCACCATGCCGCGCTTGTATATCTCGCGCACCGCGTCGAGAAAACGCGGATACAGCATCGGCTCGCCGCCTGTCAGCGTGATCGAATGCATCCCGCAGTCCGCCGCCTGATCGAACAGGTCCATCAAAGAATCCCAATCCCATTCGCTCATTTTCTCCGCGTTGTCTGCGGCGTTGAAGCAATGGCGGCAGTTGTAGTTGCACTTGCCGGTGATCATCAGATTCATCGCGGGTACGAAGCGGTGCTCATACTCTCTGTAACGCGACCATTCGCACGGCAGCTCGCCCTTTTTGCACGGCTCGATCACACCCTGCGCCAGAAGCCCCTTCAGCTCGTCGTTTTCCTCAAGCTCAGTCTGCCCGTCGCATTTCAAAAGCAGATCGAACGTTTTTGTGTCGACGCGAAGCGGCTTTGGCGCATAGCGATAATACACTCCGTGAGGCGCGAACTTCCACGAGCGCAGGGCGTAATCGTCACTTAATTTACAGTACATAATCTACGTCAACACTGCTTTTCCGCTTCCGCTTCTTGCTGTGTTTTTATCTCCGTTGAAATATGATTGGTCTCGGCGAATTTTTTTGCCTGTTCAAATTGATCCCATTCGAATATTTTAGATCTTATGCCGTTTCTGTAAACGTTCCAGGTCACGTAACCGTATTCATCGATTATCTTTACCAAAGCGCCGCCCGCCGCCGCGTCAAGCAACTCATCGGGAAGCTCGATGCCTTCTTCGCCCGCGAGCTTCAAAAGCTCGTCCGCCGTTTTGCATTCTTTCGCCTTTTCTTTCTGCTCGTCGGTGAGAGAATCCCACACGTTCACAAGCAGCTCGTTCAGCTTTTCGTTATCCATTTTCATATCCTTTGTATTTCAGCAGGATTTTTTCCTTTGCTCAGCTTCATATCTTATCCTTTGCAGACCGTTATAGTTTGTCTCGGCCGTGCTGGCGCCGTTCTGTTTTGCCAATTCCTGCGCCGCTTCCTTTCCCCATTTGTTGCCGAGATATTTTCCGTCGTTGTCAAAAGCGGACCACGTTCCGTCCTTGATGTCCACGACAACGCCGCCAGCCGCCGCGTCAAGCACTTCGTCGGGAAGCTCGACGCCTTCCTCGGCCGCGAGCTTCAAAAGCTCGTCCGTTGTTTTGCATTTCTTTGCCTTTTCTTTCTGCTCGTCGGTGAGAGAGTCGTAGATATCTTTCAAAAGTTCGTTGATATTTTTGTTTTCTTCCATTTTTTCGGTCTCCTTTTTTCAGCGCCTCAGCAGCCTTTGTCTTTATTCGCGTTTTTCCGTAAATTGTTCAGAGCGTCCCAGCCGTAAAGCCATTCGGAAGACTGACCCATCTGTTCAGCCTGCCTTTTCGCTTCAGCCATAATATCTCCGGGAGCAAGTTTTGAAGTATCCACGGAACCGAGATACTCGCCGTCGGAGTCGCGGATGATCTCTATGCCCTTTGAGCCGTGATCCTGAAACAGATAACCGCCCGCCGCCGCGTCAAGCAACTCATCGGGAAGCTCGACGCCTTCCTCGGCCGCGAGCTTTAGAAGCTCGTCCGTTGTTTTGCAATTCTTCGCCTTTTCTTTCTGCTCGTCAGTCAGAGAGTCGTAGATCTCCTTGAGAGCCTGTATTGCCTTCGGGTCTGCTTTTTTGTTTTCACTCATTTTCGTTTTTCCTTTCATGTTTTTTAATTTTAACGCGGTTCGGGGAAATGAATTCCCATGGGTCCCGAAGCGGATCCCCTGCATTTTTTGCAGAGAAGACCGGGATAATTGTACGGAAGCTTATCGCCGCATTTATTACATCTTTTTTCTTCTTTGTCCAAGGCAGGCGCGCTGCCGCCCGACGCTTCGTTCAATTGTTCATCGGAAAGCTCTTCCGATTTGAGCTTTTCTTCGTTTGCCATTTTTGTTTTCTCCTTTTTTTTTTTATTTCTTTTTTTATTTCAGCTCCGAACGCAGAATAGCAAGCGCTTTATCATGACGGATTTTAACGGCCTCGCAGCTGTCTCCGGGCGCTTTGGCAGCCCCGGTCAGCGGCATAAGGTCACAACAGTGTAAAACGATAACACCGGTCAATTCCTCCGGCAGATCTTCAAGCGCCGCCTTTCACCTTATT
>CAMVBD010000365.1 GCA_947165615.1 uncultured Clostridia bacterium
GCCCGCCATCGGCGCAAGCGCCGCATATCCCTTTATTTGCATGTTTCCGATCCGCATATCGCCGTCCCTCCGTTTCCGTATCATATTACCATAAACAAATATAAAAATAAAGTGGAAATTTCGGAAATCCTGTGTTATACTAAAATGAATGTAATAAGGAGGGATTCTTTTGCATTATCTGGTCATTGACGGAAACTCGCTCGTAAACCGCGCTTTTTACGGGATAAAACTCCTCACCGCAAAAGACGGACATTATACGAACGCGATCTTCGGCTTTATGAATATGCTGCTGAGCCTTGAGGAAAAAACGGCTCCCGCCGGGATCATCGTCGCCTTTGACGTGCATCAGCCGACCTTCCGGCATGAGATGTACAGCGAATACAAGGCCGGTCGGAAAGGGATGCCTGTTGAACTGCGCGAGCAGATGGAGCCGCTGAAGGCGATTTTACGCGCGTACGGGTGCAGGATCGTGGAATGTCCGGGCCATGAGGCGGATGATATCCTCGGGACCCTGTCATCCCATACCCCGTCTGCCGACGTCTGTTATATCGCGACAGGGGACCGGGACTCTCTTCAGCTTGTCAAAGACAACGTGCATGTGCTTTTGACGACGACCAAAATGGGGCAGACCGTCACGACCGATTATGACGTACAAACGCTGAAGGAGGAATACGGCTTATCTCCGGCAGGGATGATCGAGCTCAAGGCGCTGCAGGGGGATACCTCCGACAATATCCCCGGCGTTCCGGGGATCGGACCGAAAACAGCAGGGAGAAGCTGCGCGCAGGGAGGGACAGCGCATACCTCAGCCGAAAACTCGGCACGATCGAGCTCGACGCGCCGATCGATCCGGAGATCTCTCATTATCAGAGAGAGCCGATCGACGCGCAGACGCTGAAATCGGAGCTTGCCCGTCATGAGATGTTCAAACTCCTTACAAAACTCGGTCTCGACAAATACGCAGACAGTCGTACCTCCGCCCCCGCTGCGCAGGCAGAAAAGACAGCAGAGATCCGTTTGGTTTTCGGCAATGCCAAAGACGCAAAGGCGGCGCTCGTACCCGACAGCCCCATATACCTCCGTCTTCTTAACGAATCCGCCTTGCTTACGGACGTCCTCTTTTTGCATGATCGCAAAGTATTCTCCGTACATGACGCTGCCCCGCTTGTCGAAGACCTGCTGCGCGTGATCCTCGCAGGCACGTATCCGCTGTATGCCGCGGATTCCAAAGCCCTTTGGCGATACGCGTTTTCCCATGAGATCACGATGGCGCCCCCCGTATTTGACTTTTCTCTTGCCGCGTATCTGCTGAACCCGAACGCAGCCTCTTACAGTATAAAAGAAACGGCTTTGGCTTACAGCGTCCCGCTCCCCGCTTTTCCGGAGTCGGAGGGCTCTGAGACAGACCCAATGCTTCTTTCTGAAACAGCATGTCTTGAAGTGCTGCACAAGAGACTTTCCGGCAATTTGGAGGCGAACGAGCAGACGGCGCTGCTTACCGGAATCGAGATGCCGCTTGCAAAGGTACTTGCCTCGATGGAACTGGCCGGAATGGAAGTCAGCCGCAAACAGATCGAAGACTATTCCGTTGTGCTGAGCAAGGAGATCGACACACTTCAGCAGGAGATCTATGATCTGGCGGGGGAGACGTTCAATATCCAGTCTCCAAAGCAGCTTGGCGTGATCCTGTTTGAAAAACTGGGGCTTCCTGGCAAAAAGAAAACAAAAACCGGATATTCCACAAACGCCGACGTTCTGGAAGACCTCCGGTACGATTATCCGATCGTCGAAAAGATCCTCTCTTATCGCGCCTACGCGAAACTGAAAAGCACCTATTGTGAAGGGCTCCTGAAGGCAATCGCGGAGGACGGGCGCATTCATTCCACTTTTAATCAGACAGAAACACGCACTGGCAGGCTGTCTTCCACAGAACCGAATCTTCAGAATATCCCCGTTAGGACCGAACTCGGCAGGGAATTCCGCAAATTCTTTGTCGCGAAAAACGGCTGCGACATCGTCGACGCGGACTATTCGCAGATCGAACTGCGCGTTCTTGCGGCGCTTTCGGACGATCAGACCATGATCGACTGCTTTAACGAAGGGATCGACATCCACACCTCGACCGCCGCAAAAGTGTTCGGCATTCCGGAAGAAAACGTTACTTCTGAACTCAGAAGCCGCGCAAAAGCGGTCAATTTCGGCATTGTGTATGGGATCGGCGCCTTTTCGCTGGCAAAGGACATTCACGTTACAAGAGCCGAGGCGGAGAAATTTATCAAAGCGTATCTTGCTCTGTATTCCTCCGTTGACGCGTATATGGAGCACTCCATTCAAGAGGCGAAGGAAAAAGGCTATGCGGTGACGCTGTTTAACCGCCGCAGGTATCTGCCGGAGCTTTCCTCTTCCAACCATATGCTCCGCTCTTTTGGGGAACGCGTCGCAAGAAACATGCCGATTCAGGGAACGGCCGCAGACATCATAAAGATCGCGATGGTGAAGGTGTTCAAGGATCTTGAAGGGCTTAAATCGAGACTGATACTTCAGGTGCACGATGAACTGATCATCGAAACAGCAGCAGGCGAAGAGGCGCAGGTCGAAAAACTGCTCAAAGACTGTATGGAAAATGCCGTGAAACTGTCAGTGGACCTGGTAGCTGATCTTGGACGCGGTGCCAGCTGGTACGACCTGAAATAGCAGCCGGCAGATCAGGATCGTTTCCGGACCTGACCAGGACGCCGTCCAGGAAATTG
>CAMVBD010000366.1 GCA_947165615.1 uncultured Clostridia bacterium
AAGCGCGAGGTCCTTTCGACCGATAAGACGGCGATCAAAAAACGCATTCCTTTGTTTGCCCGAGTCGCTGGTGAAGGCAGCGTGTGCATCGTCGGCAACGAAACGCTTCTCCGGTCGCTGGACGATACGTGGACGAAATACTCCGTGTGATCCCTGAAAGCACAACGGG
Source organism: uncultured Clostridia bacterium (assembly GCA_947165615.1). Lineage (GTDB taxonomy): Bacteria > Bacillota > Clostridia > Oscillospirales > Acutalibacteraceae > RUG806. The sequence goes on from CAMVBD010000366.1 coordinate 170, forward strand.
ACCCGGCCTTTCGGTCGGGTCCCGTTTGATTGTTCCTTATCTGCAGAGGACGATCTTTTTGTCCGTCTGTCCATGGATCGTATAATCGGAGATCCTGCCGTCCTTCCACGTGATGTCGACGGTGATGTTTCCGCGGGCGGCAAGGCCCTTGACGCTGCCGTCCTTCCACTTGGCCGGAAGAGCGGGCAGCAGCCAGACGGTGGTTTCATCCGACTGGACCAGCATTTCCGCAATGCCGGAGACGGAACCGAAGTTGCCGTCGATCTGGAACGGCGGATGGGCGTCCAGCATATTCGGGAACGTGCCGCCGTGCCGGTTGTACTTCGTTTCGCCGTTGTTTTCGGCGGTGACGTAGCGCAGTTGGTTGTTGAGAAGCCGGAGCGCGTGGTCGCCGTCGCGGAGCCTTGCCCAGAAGTTGACCTTCCAGGCAAGAGACCAGCCGGTGCCGTCGTCGCCGCGGCGTTCAAGCGTGCGCTTGCAGGCTTCAAACAGCTGCATATCTCTGCCGAAGCGAATGAGCGACGCGGGATGCAGCGCGTAAAGATGGCTGACGTGCCGGTGGTTGATATCGGTCTCCTCAAGCTGCTCGTTCCACTCCAGCAGCTCGCCGTATTTGCCGATGGAAAAGGGCTTTAAGCGCGGGAGCGCGGCTTCCACTTCGTTCAGAAAATCATCGCGTATTTCGAGAGCACCGTATGCTTTCACAATATTCGTGAACAGGGATTTTACGATCGCCTGCATCATGGCGGTGGACTTGGAGGTCGCGGCGTCGTCGTCGTCGCCTTCCTTGCGGAATTCGTTTTCGGAAGAGGTCGCGGGGCAGATAATCAGCGTTCCGTCCTCATCCTCGATCAGGATGTCAAGATAGAAGCGCGCGGCCTTCTTCATGATCGGCAGCGCCGTATCGCGGAGAAAGTCCTTGTCGAGCGTGTATTCGTAGACGTTATAAACGTTCTCGCACAGCCAGCCGGAGCCGCCGGGCCAAAAGCCCCAGCAGGGATTTCCGCAAATGGGCGCCGTCATGCCCCAAAGGTCCGTGTTGTGATGCAGCACGAAGCCGCGGGCGTGATAATAGTGCTTTGCCGTGTGTTCGCCGGTCACGGATACCTTTTTCGCCAGGTCCACCAGCGGTCCCGTCATCTCCGGCAGATTGCAGGGAAGGCACGGCCAGTCGTTCATCTCGGTGTTGATGTTGGTGGTGTAGTTGGAATTCCACGGCGGGCGGACCGTGTTGTTCCAGATGCCCTGCAGGTTCATCGCCTGTGTGCCGGGACGGGCCGAGGAGATCAGAAGATACCGCCCCATGTTGAAAAGAAGCGTATACAGATCCTTGTCGGGATGTTCCGGGTCAAAGGTCTTCAGCCGTTCGTCCGTCGGACGGGGATCTTCCGTTCCGTCTCCGAGATGCAAGGACACGCGGTCGTAATAACGCTTATAATCCGCGCTGTGCTCATTCAAAAGCGCGTCAAAGCCTTTTTCCTTAGCCTTATGAACGCAGGCCACGCTTTCTTCCAGATAGGGCTTGCCTTCGAGCACCGGATACTTGTCGAAGCCGTTGAAACTGGTGCTGATACTGAGATAAAGCACCGCTTCGGTCGCGTTTTGGATCATCAGTTTTCCGTCTGTAAAGACGACTTCGCCGTCCGTGTCGGGCAGGATGCTTCCGCGGAACAGGATGCCGCGATCCTTGTCTTCGTCAAAGTAAATGGTGTCGTTTGCGGGATAGTTCGCAGAATGCGTATCGCCGTCTCCCGGGCATTCGCCGTCGATCAGAAAAACGCCGTCTTTGCAGGACACGCTGTGCTTGAGCGGGCAGTTTACGCGAAGGGAGAAGGACAGATTTCTGTCCGCCGACTTGATCCGGTAGACGAATACGTTTGCCGGCGCGCTGACAAAGCCCTGCTTTGTAATACTCGTCCCGTTTACCGTAAAGGAAGACGTCAGCAGGGCGTCCGACAGATCGAGGGTCCTCTGATAGTCCTTAACTTCCGAAAACGGGAACTCGAGAAGGAGAGAGCCGAACGTCATGTACGCCTGCGACCAGCAGGTCAGAAAATTGTGTTCCAGTTCCTCATGGCATGCGCGGTATTTTCCGGCTTTTGCAAGTGTCTGCGCGCGTAGATAGGATTCGTATGCGCCTTCTTTTTCGACGATACGCGGTTTTCCGGACCAGAGCGTCTCCTCACTTACGGAGATCTCATCCGTTTTTACGCCGGAATAGCACATGGCGCCGAGTCTGCCGTTGCCCAGCGGAAGCGCTTCCATCCAGTAACGGGCGGGAGAGGTGTAAAACAAAGCGTTGTCGTTCATAAGCCATATCCTTTCTCTTTGTTGTAATACTATGATAATACAAACAGGCGGGTTTTTCAAGAAATTATTTCGATTCCGATCATTCCTTCGGGACGTTCCGAAAAAAAGAACTTGAAAAAAACGCGGAATTCGTATATACTGATTGCCGGAGGCGACAGTATGATTTTTTCGGAACCCTTTGTCGTGCGCACGAAAGAAGATCTGAAGGCCGCGATCCTGACGCTCGGCTTCCTGCCGTTTTTCAAAAACAGCATTCCCGGCTTTTC
>CAMVBD010000367.1 GCA_947165615.1 uncultured Clostridia bacterium
CCTTTCGGGGAGAGGGGGGAATGCTGAATACACAATGTAACTGTAAATGCAAAATTAAGAATACAAAATACAAAATTTCGGATGGGACTTCGTCCCATACCCTATTATAGAATGCCGACCGCAGGTCCATTTATTTTGTATTTTGTATTTTGCATTCTGCATTTACTTCAAATTCTTCAATTTCTCCTTTATTTTGTATTTTGTATTTTGCATTTTGCATTTACTTCAAATTCTTCAATTTCTCCTTAAACCTCTCCAGCTTATCCGTTTCCAGTTTCCAGTAGACGGTGCGGACGGGCGGGCAGACGCCCATGAGGACCTTGGACACCGTAAACAGGGGGGACGGGAAGACGAACTTTTTGCCCGCCTCGATCCCGGCGACCATTTTGCGCGCGACGACGCCGGGCTGCTGGACCGGGAAGGGCTTTTCGAACTCCACGGGGTTTGCCACCTTGAAGAAATTGGTGTTCGTGGCGATGGGGTACAGGCAGGTCAGTTTCATATTGCCGGGCTTTTCGAGGCGGATGGCCTGCTGAAAGCCGTGCAGGGCGAACTTGGTCGCGGAATACAGCGCGTAGCCGGGCATCGCCATCTGTCCGATGGCGGAAACGGTGTACGCCAGATGTCCCTCGCGCCCCGCAAGGTGCCGGAGGTACTTTGCGTAGGTGTAGATCGGGGAAATGGTGTTGGTCTCAAAAATCTTTAAGATCCGCTCCCAGTCGGTGTAGTTGTATTCCTCATAATAGGGAAACCCGGCGTTGGCGTAAAACAGGTCGATCTTTTCGCCGCTGAAGACCTCGTTTGCCTTCTCAAAGACCGCGTCGACGCCCGATTGCTTCGACACGTCGGCGTTAAAAACGTAGATGTTCGCGCCGACAAAGCCCAGTTTTTCCTCCGCGCGGCGGGACACCGCAAGAATCTTGTTGGAGGACTCGGAGGACAGGAGCCTGAGGACCTCCAGCCCAATGCCGGACGACGCGCCGGTCAGGACGATGTTTTTGTTCCGGATCATAGTTTTCGCGTTCCTTTCTGTATTTCGGTTCACCTGTAATCATACCATACGGGAGCGGGGATGTCAAATGGAATTGCCCCGTCCCGATTTGTTTAAAATGCAAAATGCAGAATTCAGAATACAGAATGACGGATGGGGGTGCGGGTCGCCGGTGGCGACCTCTCAGCCGCAGGCTGAGAAGCACCGACCGACGTGGCAACGGAGACATGCGCCCCATACCCCATTTTTTAAATGCGAGCCGCAGGCTCCGATATTTTGTATTTTGTATTCTGCATTCTGCATTAAAAAAAGGCTCCCTTTCGGAAGCCTTTTCGCTAATCGCTGATCGCTTTTTTTACTGCGCCAGGAACTTCACCGCTTCGGTCGCGGCGACGGCGCCGTCGGCGGCGGCTGTGACAAGCTGCCGGACGTCCTTGACCCGGTTGTCTCCGGCGACGAACACGCCGGGGGTCTTTGTACGGCAGTTTTCACCCGCGACGGCGTACCCGGCAGGATCAAGGTCGATGAGCGAGGCAAAATTCTTATTTTCCGGAATGCGCCCGACCGCGACGAACAGGCCGGACACCTCGATATTTTGCACGCTCCCGTCCTTGTTTGTCACGTCAATGCCCGTCAGCTTTTTTTCGGCGTGCAGGGCCGTGACGGTGGAATTAAACACGAACTCGACGTTGTCGCGCGCTTTGAGCCTCTGTACGGTCGCGTCCTCCCCGCGGAAGGTGTCGCGCCGGTGGATGAGGTACACCTTTTCGGCGAGATCCGCGAGATACAGCGCGTCCTCCAGCGCCGTGTTGCCGCCGCCGACCACGGCGACCCGTTTTTTGCGGAAAAAGTTTCCGTCGCAGGTCGCGCAGTAGGAGACCCCGCGTCCGACAAGCTTGTCCTCGTCCGCGACGCCCAGTTTCCGGTTTTCGCTGCCGGTCGCAAGAATGACGGCCTTTGCCTCGTACTCGTTTTTGGTCGTGACGACGGTCTTTACGTCCCCGTCTCTGATCTCGACGGCCTTTTCAAAGCGGAATTCCGCGCCGAGGTTTTTTGCCTGTTCGTACAGCTTCTGGGCAAAGTCAAAGCCCGAAATGTGCGCCTCGACCGGGTAGTTTTCAATGTCGGGTGTGTTGATGATCTGCCCGCCGTAGGCCTTCGCCTCCAGCACGAGGACGGACTTGGACGCGCGTCTGAGATAGACGGCGGCGGTCATCCCGGCGGGACCCGCCCCGACGATGACGACGTCAAACATACTCAGCCTCCGATAAAGGACAGGATCTCGTCCTTCGGGATAAAGCCGACGGAGCGGTTCGCTTCCTTGCCGTCCTTTACAAGCACCAGGCAGGGGATGGCGGACACCTCAAACTGCTCGGCAAGCTCGTCCTCGTCGTCAATGTCCACGGATACGACCTTGACGGCGTCCTGCTCCTCGGCCACCTCGTGCAGAAGGGGCTTCAGCATTCTGCAGGGGCCGCACCAGCCCGCGTTAAAGTCCACAAGGACGGGACGGTCGGAATTTAAGACTTCTTCGGCAAAATTTTCGCCGGTGACTTCAATAACTGCCATGTTTGTTTCTCCTTTTTCTTTTCTTTTCCCTGATTATAACAGAGCGGCGACGTCCTTGTCAATGGCGTCGATGTTCGTCGTGGGGGAGTAGCGGTGCAATACGTTCCCGTCCCGGTCGACCAGGAACTTTGTAAAGTTCCAGCGGATGTCCGAGGGCTTGACGGTGGAG
>CAMVBD010000368.1 GCA_947165615.1 uncultured Clostridia bacterium
CACGCCATTGCGCACCGCTTCGGCGAATTCTACCACGTACCACACGGTCTTGCCATCGCCGCCGCTCTGCTTCCGGTGCTGGAAGCCTCCCGCCCGAATATTGACGACCGGCTGTGTTTGCTTGCAAAGAAATCCGGCGTTTCCGACAGCGCGGACGGCATGCTGCAGGCGATCAAAGATCTGCTTCTGCGATTGGATATCGACGTGCGAAAAATCCGCTTTTGCGAAGACGATCTTTTTGAAATCGCAAGAAAAGCTGGAGAAGAAGCAAAACTCGTCGGGTATCCGAAATATTTTACGGACGGAGAGGTCCGTGAACTGGTACAAAGAATCTTTGCTTGACGCAAAGGGTATTAACCTTTTCAGGAGACAAACAGAAAGGATATTTTAATGAAATATTTAAGGATTATTGCGGTTCTTTTGGCTCTCGTTCTGACCGCGACCGTTTTTTTCGGGTGTTCCGATACAAAACCTTCCGACGTACCGGACGCAAAATCCGAAACGGGTGAAATGCACGTGCATACGCCCGGACCGGAAGCCACTTGCTCAACGCCGCAAATCTGTACCGTTTGCAACCAGATCCTGTCTCCGGTACGCGATCATCTCGCAGGCGCCCCCGCCACCTGTACGGCGCCCTCGACTTGTCAGTTCTGCGGTAAGGTCCTCTCCCCCGCGCTTGGACACACCGTCGGAGAAGACGGAATCTGTTCCGTCTGCGGACAGCAGATCGAAACGAACGGCTCCCAATACACAGGACCGAACGGCGGAGATCTTGCAAAATCCGGTTTTCCGGATACTGTAACGCCGGAGACGATCGCCGGCGGACATTATCACAATACCATTGACGCATACACGAAAAACGCGGTTCTCATCTGCGGCGACTACGGCATGGAATACTTTAATCCCTTTACAAGCGGGCTGCCGGGTTACGCGGACGCCGTCAACGCCTTTGTCGGCCGGTATCCCGATCTGAACGTCACGGTCCTGCTTGCGCCGAAATGCTGCACCTTTGAATCGCCCGAAGGCTGGACGGATCCGATTGAAAACACATACGCTTTTATTAACGCTACATATAACGCGATGGCTGACTCCGTCAAAAAAGCCGACGCCTTGGGGGTCATGGAACAACACCGCGGCGAATACCTGTTTTACCGTACGGACCATCACTGGACGAGCCTTGGCGCCTACTACGCCAGCCGCGCATACTGTGAAGCCAACGGGATTACGCCCTACGAACTGGAATCCTATGAAACGATCGTAAAGACGGATTTCATCGGCTCGCTTTATACGTATGCCGGCAAGCCGGATATACTGACGCAGAATCCGGATTACACCGTCGGCCATTATCCGCATACCGGCTATACCATGTCCTGTTATGCCGGATACTGGTACGGCGCGACCGCTATCAACCCCGAATACTCCAATTACGCCAATATGTTTATTGACGGAGACATTCCGCTCGAGGTCTTTGAAACGGACGTCAAAAACGGAAAATGCCTGATCGTCTTCAAAGAGTCTTACGGAAACGCCTTTGTCCCCTACATGCTGGACTATTATGAGCGTGTTGTCGTTGTGGATATCCGAGAAGAAACAGACAGCGTCAAGACTCTGATCGACCGCTACGGCGTAACGGACGTGCTGGTCATCAACAATATTCAGGCCGCAGTCAGTTTTGCCGACAAAATGCGGGATAAGATCCTTTCCTGACAAAATAATAAACGCTTCCGACGTTTGCCGGAAGCGTTTTCGTTATGGTCAGATGTTGGGGCGAAGTTCCGTCAACTTCATAAAGTCGATCTTGCCGACCGCCGTACGCGGCAGGGAGTCAATATACCGGATATCACGCGGGACTGCGAACCGGTGGATCTTATGGAGACAAAGTTCACGGATCTCCTCAAAGCGCTGTTCCCTGTCCGTTTCTCCGTCCGCCGTGACGATATACAGACGAACAAGGGATCTGGCGTTTTCATCATACCCTTGGACGGCGCAGCACTCGCGGATGTAAGGCAGGGAGTCCGTCAGCAATTTTTCAACGTCGTTCGGATAAACGTTATAGCCGGAAATGATGATCAGGCGTTTCATCCGGCCGGCAAAGACGACGTACCCGTCCTCATCAAGCTTGCCGAGATCGCCGGTCAAAACCCAATCGATGCCGTTTTCATCCCGATACAGGCCGATTCCACGTTCCTCCTTGACCGTCTCCAGATAGCCCGCCATAACGGTCGGGCCGGATACGACAAGCTGTCCGATCTTACCCTGTTCGACGGGTTTGTTGGTTTCGGGATCCCACACTTGCACGGTGATCCCGTCCAGCGGGACGCCGACGGTACCGAGTTTGTTTGCATAATAAGGGTTGGCGGCGCAGCTGGCGCAGCATTCGGTGAGCCCCCAACCGGCGCAAATCTGCGCATGAGAGTTGAATTTGGAAAGGACGGCGTCATAGGCGTTTTGAAGGACCGGACGGACGTCGTCGCCGCCGCAGTACATGACGCGAAGGTTTTTAAGATGCGGTCCGTCAAAGCCCGGCGCGGTGATCAGTTTTCGGAACAGATTCGGGACGCCGTTGAACTGTACGACCTTATTTTCCTGCATCAGACGGACAAACTGTTCGGGATCGAATTTCGGAAAGAAGATGACCTTGGCGCCGCCGTGCAGCGCGGAAAGTCCGCCGGAAGCAATGCCGTAAACGTGGAAAAACGGCATACAGGCAAGCTCGGTATCAACGC
>CAMVBD010000369.1 GCA_947165615.1 uncultured Clostridia bacterium
CGGGGTGATCCGGCGCCCGGTCCGCGTTTGCCGGCATAATGCCGGGCTTGTCGCCCAGGTCGTACCGGCTGCCGATAAAGTCGACGGCGACGAGCCTGCCCGTCTCGGCAAGGGTGGACAGCGCTTCGGAAAAATAGATCTCGCCGGTCTTTTCGCTCGGCTTCGTTTTACGGATCAGATCGAAAACGTCGGGCGTCACCACGTTTCTGCCGAGAATGGAAAAGTGGGACAAAATCTGCTCGCGTTCGGGCTTCTCAATGATTTTGTGTACGTCATAGACGTTGTCCGACAGGGGCGTTACGTCCAGCGTGCAGTACTTCATGACCTGCTCCGTGGTGCATTCCTTGACGCCGCAGGCGCATTTGCCGTAGGCTTCATAGGCGTCAATGAGCTGCTGAAGCACCGGCTTTTCGTCCGGTTTGTTGAGAATGATGTCGTCGCCGTACAAGATCGCGAACGGCTCGTCTCCGACGAACGCCTCCGCCGACAGGATCGCGTGTCCGAGGCCCTTTGTCTCTTTTTGACGGATGTAGTAGATGTTCGCGAGATCCGCGACGGAATGGACCGCGTCAAAGAGGTCCTTTTTCGCGGGATTCTTTTTCAGATTCTCTTCGAGTTCAAAAGCATAATCGAAGTGGTCCTCGATGATGCCCTTGCCGCGGTTCGTGATGATCAGAACGTCCGTGATCCCGGACTTGGCGCATTCCTCCACAAGATACTGGATCGCGGGCTTGTCCACGATGTTGAGCATCTCCTTCGGAACGGATTTGGACGCGGGCAGCACTCTCGTGCCGAGTCCCGCAGCGGGAATGATCGCTTTTGTGATTTTTGCCATTTTTCTCCTCCGTTAGTGCTGTGTGCTTATATGACCGGCAGAACGTTTTTCAGAAAGACGGCGCCGATTCCGAAAATGCATACAATATATGCCAAAACGCCAAGCGCGGCAAGACCGATGCTTGTCCCGCCTTTGTATTCTAACTGCGCGTAAAACGCGGTCGGATCGGGATTTTCTTCCCGCAGCCGTGAAACCTCGCGCCGCACTTTTTTCCGGTAGAACCACAGTCCGAACAGACCGCACAAAATCGGCAGAACGAGCTCGCTTGTCAGACGGATCCCTTCAAGCGTCAGTCTGGACGCAAGGCTCCGGTTCCGGTTTGCTTCCTCGAGGATGCGCATGTTTTCCGAAAGCATCCCTTCCTGCAATTCTGCGGAAGACTCGTATTCCCCGCTTTCAACGGATTCGTACACGGACGCAAAAAACGTGCGTAGTTCCTGCGTCAGTTCCGGCGTCAAATACAGTTTTACGGTGATCGCCGCAAGAAGGACCTGGATCAAGATGAGCAACAGCCCCTCTTTGACCATCTTGCGATATAAAAACCAAAGCGGACCGAAAAAGAACGCTGCAAAAGACCATGAGACCTTACTGTTCATCCGTTCCGCGTTTGCGACCTTTCGGATCACCCGGCCGGGAAAACCGCCGCCGACGAAGGCGGAATACTCTTTGCAGGGGATGCCGTCTACCTCCGCGTCAGGGGACAGACCGCCGTATTTTTCGTAGTTGTTGAGGATCCGGTCCATCTCTTCTTCGGTCCCGGTGTAATCCTGATGGAATCCTTCGTTTCCAATGGCACAGCCGCAGCGCGGGCAGTACATGACTTTGTGGTAGACCCTGCTGCCGCAGGACGGGCACACGACGGTATCTCCGTCAGTCGGCAGAGGTTCGGACGTTTGCGGATGAACGGGGATCGTCGGTATGACAGGCGGGGCTTCCCAGACAAAGCCCTCGGCGTGACGATCGGAGCAGGCGCAGCGGTTCTCTTTTGCCCAGCACGCGGCGTGATGCGGCGCGCCGCAGTCGGGGCAGACGACGACGGAATCCTCCGGCGTAAAGGGAACCCCGCAGGCGGCGCAGGGTATGTTTTCATATCTCATAAACGGAAAGATCCTTTCAATGCAGTCATTACTATCAGTATTTTATACAATCTTACGCGGAATTTCAACATTTTTTCTGAAATAAATCCGGTGGGACATACTTATTTCGGAAAAACATTTGACAAGCGGCGGATTTTCCCCTATAATATTAAAATGAGATTTTCCGGGAAGGAAAAGAGAAAATGAAGCGTTAAGCATGCGCCGGCTGACGGCAGACAAAACAAGTTAAACGTACGAAAGGAATAAAAGTATGCTTCAATATGAAGAATTGCGATTAAAGCTTTTGGAGAGCGAAAAGCCTCTGAAAGAGCTTGCGGACGCCATCGGTCTGAAGGACCTTGAGGCCGAGATCGAAAAGCTGACGGAGCAGACCGCCGCCGACGGCTTTTGGAACGACGTTGCCAATTCCAACAAGATCATGCAGAAACTGGCGGGCCTGAAAAGCAAGGTCAAAAAATATACGGACCTCAAAACCGACTATGAGGACACGCTTACGCTCATTGAAATGTGCAATGAGGAGGAGGATGAATCCGGCCTTGAGGAATGCACGGCGTCCGTGACCCGCATTGAAAAGGAGATCGAGACCCAGACGCTGGCGACGCTGCTGTCCGGCGAATACGATTCCAAAAACGCCATTCTGACCTTCCACGCGGGCGCCGGCGGCACCGAAGCGCAGGACTGGGCGCTGATGCTCTTCCGCATGTATCACCGCTGGGGCGAGCGCCACGGCTTCAAGACCACGACCATCGACTATCTCGACGG
>CAMVBD010000370.1 GCA_947165615.1 uncultured Clostridia bacterium
TCAAGTGTGATACAATAATACCATCGGTAAATAGGCGATCATTCAGAAATCCGCATAATTATACGATCATGGGCCGTACTATAGCAGATCTCCCCTTTTCATAACTCAGAACCGTTATGACTTCTTTCCCGATAACGGTGAACGGCAGAAGACTAAAATATTCGTCATTTCTATTTTCAGTTTCCTCTTATCATGACAGCGCGTTGCGAAGATCCAGAATCAATTCCGTGCCGCCGCCCTGCTCGAAGCTCACGGGGATTGTAAACCGACCGTCGTCGGCGGTAAACATTTTTGTGCTGCCGACGTCCGCGCCGATATTGCCGTTATTGCTCTGATTGACGGGTGTGAGTTTCAGAACGGTACCGTCCTCGCTGAGCTCCCAATAGCCGTCGGACCACATGGAATAGTTTTCTCCCACACGGATGTAGGTCACATACAGCTCATAGACTTTTCCTTTTTCGCCCCACTCGTTCGGCGCGTCGATATCCTTAAACAGCATATAGCAGGACCCAACGATCTTTGCCCAGATCTTACCGGCGCCCTCCGCCTTATACAGATCGCCCTTTTTATTCAGCGGCCGATATTCGAATCCGGCATGCGCCGTTGTGGCAGGCGGTTCAGTTGCGGGCGGTTGGGTGGCAGGCGCACCCGTTGCCGCAGCCTGTGTTGCGGGCTGCTGGGTTACAGGCGGCTGCGTTGCAGGTGCTTGAGTTGCCGGAGCCTGCGTTGCAGGCGCTCCGGCGGATACGGGTTCCGCCGCCGTTGTGCGTTCCGGCAAAACAGAGTCCGTAGTGCTGCTCTCCGTCGCCGGTGAGGAGACTTCGTTTGCTGCGGGGACCGCCGTTTGCGCCGTGCCTGCGGCGGGAACGGAAAAACGGTCGTTGCCGTCCTTATCCACAAAGCGGATCTGAATTTCCTGCGTGCAGGCGCAGAATACGGATAGGATCAGACATAAAACAGACAAAGCGCGGTGATTTTACAGATACGGGTTTTCATAAAACGCCTTCTTTCCTCATTTTCGTATTCAGCATATCACAGAAAAGCGGGTTTTTATTGCAATTTTGTCTTGATTGTTGTAATATCGTATTGGAGGCGATTGGAATGACGATTGCGATCTGTGACTGGAGTTCAGACGTGTGCTCTTCCGATCTTGCTAAAACTCTGCGAGCTGTTTTACGGCGCGCAGGATTATCCGGTATGCTGCTTCGGCGCTGACGGCACGCTTCTTGAGACCTTTTGCGCCTATCCTTCTTATGACCGTGTATTTACCTTGCAGCATCAAAAACTGGCGGATACGCCTGAGACTACGGCGCTTTTGCCGGACGGAACGTGCCTGTATGGCGCGATCAGGGTAAAAAAGAGTGCGCAGACCGTGCTGATCGGGCCGTTCCTGCTTCAACCTCCGGACAATGCGGAATGCGACAGGCTGATCCGCGCCGCCTCGCTGCCATGGGAAGAGAAAGACCGCCTTGCGCAGTTTTTGTCGGGTTTGCCGCAGGCTTCTTTCCATCGGTTCCTGAATCTTTTATCTCTTTTTCATTTTACGCTCAACGGCGAGGAGCTGTCTGTCACCGAGATCTTCCGGGTAACGGGCGAACGGTATAACCGTACTGTCGGCGAAAAACAGACCGACGCCATCTGGACGGAGGAACAGCGGTTCCACGGAACCTACGCCTTTGAACGACAGATGCTCGCTTTGGTAAAGGCGGGCGATGTGGAAGGCCTGCAGGCGATGTTTGAGCGCGTATCCAAACAGAGCTTTTCGGAAGGAAAACTGGCGGACGACAGCCTTCGCCAGCAGAAGAACCTGTTTATCGGACTGATCGCCATGGTGGGCAAGGACGGCGCCATCGAGGGCAATCTGGACGTGGAGCAAACCTATCAGCTCATCGACTTGTATACGCAGGAATGCGAAAAATGCCGTACCGTGGACGAGGTGAACGTCCTGCGGTACAACGCCATTATGGATTTTACGCAGCGCGTGGCGGAGCTCAGACACCCGCAGTCTCTTTCAAACGAGGTATATACAGCCCTGCAGTTCATCAAAACGCACACGAACCAGCCCATCGGCGTTCCGGACGTGGTAGAATGCGTGGGAAAAAGCCGTTCGGCGTTCCTCGCCCGGTTCAAACGGGAAACTGGCACCACGGTGGGCAAGGCCATTATGGACGCAAAGCTTCAGGAGGCAAAGCTGTTGCTGCGGTATTCCGATAAAACGCTTGCCGAGATCTCAAATTTTCTGTACTTTTCCGGGCAGCCGTATTTTCAGAATATGTTCAAAAGGGCTTTCGGCGTCACGCCGCTCGAATACCGCAGAAAAAAGCAGAACAGATAGGACGAATTCGCAATATCAAAGACGATATTGTAATACTTTGACAAGTTCCCGGGATATAATGAAACTTGCAAAACCATAAAACGGGAGGAAGCGTTATGAAAAAAGAGATCGTCTTGCTGGATAAAGGGTTGTTCCAAAAGCCCTTTATGGATACGCGGGTTAAGACCCTGTCCGTTTCCAAAAAAGAGAAGATCCTCGGACACCTGGTCGGCCCTCTTGGCCTCATCTTCGTCGTCAACACGATAGCGGCGCTGGTGGAAAAATTCTTCACGCAGCAAACCGGCGCTATGTACGGCGTCGGCAACGTGGATATGGTCAAGACGATGGGCGGCCGATATGAAGTGATCATGACGGCG
>CAMVBD010000371.1 GCA_947165615.1 uncultured Clostridia bacterium
CCGTTTTCCGGCGTGCTGCTCCAACGCGGCGACGTTGTCCGGGTCGTCCATGGCCTTTCGGGGCGAAAAGAGGAGCGAAGCGTTGTAGCTTGCGCGTTTCGCCTGCATCTGCGCCGGCGAGTCGATCGCCTCCAGCTGCGCGGTCACGGCGGCAACGGCGTCGTCCGCGGCAAGCGCCGTCGGCGCGAACGCCGAGAAAAGCAGAGCCAGCGCGAGCAAAAACGGAATTGTATTTTTGAATCTCATACGAGAATGTCCTCTCTTTCGGGCACCGGTCCCCCCTTGGGGGGGGGCGGCGCGATGGGTTCCTTACGGGTAACCAAAGGCGCGAATCCTAAAGGCGGCGCCTCGGTTTTTGCAAAAATGTATTTTACAACGCAAAAAAGAGATTATCAAGTCAAAACCGTCACATTTGTTGGTTCTTCCCCTGAAAAAAACAATGAAAAAAAGCGCGTGTCCGTGCCGTTTGATTGCAAAAAACGATTTCGACAAAAAAGAGACCGGAAAAGCGCGGAAATTCAGCGACAATGCACACGCCGATCCCCGGCTCCGCTCGGACAAAAGGGTCCGCCCTGTTACCGGCGTCAAAACGGACAGAAAAACGATGAAAAACCTGAGAACGCACGAAAAACACAAATTTCGTCTTGCAAACGGACTGCGGACTGCGTATAATAAAAAGATGAACGACATTTTTAAAGGAATGAAACAACATGGACAGAGGAAAATACTACATCACGACCGCGATCGCCTACGCCTCCAAAAAGCCGCACATCGGCAACTCCTATGAGATCGTGCTGACCGACGCCATTGCCCGCTTCAAACGGCTGCAGGGCTACGACGTGTTTTTCTGCACCGGCACCGACGAGCACGGGCAGAAGATCGAGGATCTTGCAAAGGCCGAGGGCGTGACGCCCAAGGAGCACGTGGACCGTGTGGCCGGCGAGATCCGGGAGATCTGCGACCTGCTGAACACGACCTACGACCACTTTATCCGCACGACCGACGGCTACCACGAGCGCGTGGTGCAGAAGATCTTCAAAAAACTCTACGATCAGGGCGACATTTACCTCGGCGCGTACGAGGGCAATTACTGCGTGCCCTGCGAGTCCTTCTTTACGGATTCGCAGCTTGTGAACGGGCGCTGCCCCGACTGCGGGGGCGAAGTCAAAAAGGCGAAGGAGGAGGCATACTTCCTCAAGCTGTCGAAGTATCAGAAGCAGCTCGAGGACTACATCGAGAGCCACCCGGACTTCATCTATCCCGAAGCGCGCAAGAAAGAGATGCTCAATAATTTCATCAAGCCCGGCCTGCAGGATCTGTGCGTGTCGCGCACGTCCTTTAAGTGGGGCATTCCGGTGACGTTTGACGACAAGCACGTCATTTACGTCTGGATCGACGCGCTGTCGAACTACATTACCGCCATCGGCTACGACCCCGACGGCAGCAGCGAGCAGTACAAAAAGTACTGGCCCGCCGACGCGCACATCATCGGCAAGGACATTGTGCGCTTCCACACCATCTACTGGCCCATTATGCTGATGGCGCTGGGCGAGCCGCTTCCGAAGCAGGTCTACGGGCATCCGTGGCTTTTGATGGGCGACGGCAAAATGAGCAAGTCGAAGGGCAACGTGATCTACGCGGACGAGCTGGTGCGCCGCTTCGGCGCGGACGCCGTGCGGTATTATCTGTTAAGCGAGATGCCGCACGCGAACGACGGGTCGATCTCTTATGAAACGATGATCGACCGCTACAACGCCGACCTTGCCAATACCCTCGGCAACCTTGTCAACCGCACGGTCGCCATGGCGAACAAGTACTTTGACGGCGTTTTGCCCACGAAGGACCAGAAGACGGAACTGGACGACGCGTTTATTGCGGACATTCTGTCCACCGTGCCGGCGGTCGAAAAGGGCTTTGCCGAATTCAAGATCGCGGACGCCGCCGAGGCCGTCATGAACGCCGCCAAGCGCTCCAATAAATACATCGACGAGACCGCCCCGTGGGCGCTGGCAAAAAACGAAGCGGACCGCGAGCGGCTGTCCACCGTGCTTTATAACCTCCTTGAAGCCATCCGCATCATCGCCGTGCTTCTGACGCCCTTTATGCCCGAGACCGCCGAAAAGATCTTCCGTCAGATCAACTGCGAGGTACGGGATTACGACTCCGTTTTGACCTTCGGCGCGTACCCCGTCGGCACCAAGGTGAACGCCCCGGAGCCGCTGTTCGGGCGCATTGACGCGAAGGCCATGCTTGAAGAGATCGAGGCCGAGCGCAAGAAGAAGGCGGACGAAGCCAAAAACGCCGCCGAGATCGAGGGCGTGGCGAAGATCGGGATCGAGGATTTTGCAAAAGTTGACCTGCGCGTCGCCGAGATCGTGGCCGCGGAGCCGGTCAAAAAGGCGAAAAAGCTCCTGAAGCTGACGCTGGATGACGGGCACAAGACCCGCATGGTCGTGTCCGGCATCGCAAAGTTCTATAAGCCCGAGGACCTTGTCGGCAAAAAGGTGGCGCTGGTGTCGAACCTCAAGCCCGCTGTTTTGTGCGGCATCGAGAGTCAGGGCATGATTTTGGCCGCCGACTGCGGCGAGGACGACGTGAAGGTCCTGTTCCTCGACAAGGATATGCCGAACGGCGCGAAGATCCGCTGATGCTGCACGGTATTTTTGACTCCCACGCCCACTACCACGACG
>CAMVBD010000372.1 GCA_947165615.1 uncultured Clostridia bacterium
TATCTCTGTTCAGCCTATGATTTCGATCTCGTCCTCATCAAGGACCACATTCAGCCTGCAGCCGTTGTCCCACGCCACCATAACGGATCCGATGCATCACTTGCGTCGACGGCGCAAACATCACTGAAAAAAAGATAGGAAAGAGCCAGCAGATCAAGCAAAACAGCGGATTCGCGGGCTCTGTTTTTTGCATTGCTTTCCTGCAAAGGATATGATACAATGGAATTATCAAAGAAAGCGAAGGGACGGAAGGAGTATAGATGATATGACGTTTCTGGAGTATCCCGCCTGCTCGACCTGCAAAAAGGCAAAGGCGTTTTTGTCCGCGCGCGGCGCTTCTTTCCGGGACCGCAACATCAAAACCGAGAATCCGACTTATGAAGAACTCAAGACTTGGCATGAAAAAAGCGGTCTTCCGCTGAAACGGTTTTTCAATACGTCCGGTCTGCAGTATAAGGCGCTTTCTTTGAAAGATCGTCTTCCTTCCATGACTGAGGAAGAACAGCTGCGTCTTCTGGCGACAGATGGCATGCTTGTAAAGCGTCCGATCCTGATTACGGACGACTGCATTTGCGTCGGCTTTCGTGAGAACGAATGGGCGGCGGCATTAGGGGAGTAAGGCTTTCAGCAGGATTTCGACGTTTTCGGTGCTGTACTCGATCTCTTCCGACCAGTGCGTCAGCGCCGTTACGGGCGGCGTTCCGGACAGGATCAGCCGCCGGATGAGCGCAGTCGAAAAGGCGGCGTACCGGCAAAGCGCTTCAACGCCATAATCTTCCCACCATTCTAATTGCCGATAGAAGATATACTGATAGATATTATGAAACACAACGCCGTCGAACGCCTCCGCGTCCGGCGTTTTTGTTTTGACGTCCAAAAGCAAACGCGCCCAGTCTTCGTCCATCGTTTCGCAGTCTGCCAAAGCGTCAAATCGATCCGCTAACAGCCGCTCTCCGAAGGCAGCGTCAAAGCGGCCTTGTGATTCTGTCATAGGGATCTTAAGCGTTTGACACAGAGATAAGAGATTTGAATCCTCGGTTCCTTCGTCATCTTCTATTGCAAAAGACAGCAGATCCTTTTCGGAAAGCAGCAGTTCTGCAGCCGCTTCGCAGCTCATTCCGAGTCCCTGCAGTTCGGCGTCGCCGACCGTTTCGTAAAAACGCGGATGCTCGCGACAAATCTCACAAAGGCTTTCTTCTCCAAGATTCAGGATCATTTCACATAATCCGTCATCCTGCAAAAACGGGCAGCGCTTATCCTCTCTTAATCGAAATAAGGACACTCCGTTTTCCGTCAGGATGTTTTTCCGCAGTTTGTCTCCGAATGCGCCTTTTACGGTCTTATAAAAACGGGCGCTGTCTTCATCAACGTCGATCTCCCAACCCGCGCAGCAGGTGTATCGGCAAGCAGAGGCTTTACAACGGAAACGTGAATAAAAAACGGGACGTATTGTCATCACAGGATGGTTCCTCCGGTGGAATAGATACATGGATTGTAACATGGCGCAAGGCGTTTTTCAAGTCCTATCGGATTTCTTTGTTTTGTAACAAAATTTCACTTGTAATATGCTTTCTCCTCTGTTATAATGTAAAAAGAAAAATCTTGGAAAAAGGAAGAGACCGATGCTGTATTTGTTTTTAGCGGACGGATTTGAAGAGACCGAGGCTATGGTTCCTTTGGACCTGATGCGCCGTGCCGGTATCCCGGTTTTGACGGTCGGCGTAACGGGAGAGACCGTGACCGGATCGCACGGTATCTCCATAAAAGCGGACATCCATCCGGACGAAATGGATCTTTCCGATTGCGACGGCGTATTTCTGCCCGGCGGAATGCCCGGCACGGAAAACCTTTACGCGGATGTATCTGTTCGTGACGCCGTCTCCTTCTGCTTTGAAAACAATAAACTGATCGCCTGCATCTGCGCGGCGCCGATCGTATTAGGCCGTATGGGGCTGCTTAACGGCAAAAAAGCAGTTTGCTTCCCCGGCTTCGAATCGGAACTCCTTGGCCGTGTCGAGTGCAGTGAAAGCGTCGTCAGGGATGAGAACATTATTACGGCAAAAGGCGCCGGCTGCGTTTTTCCGTTTTCTGCAAAAATCATTTCCGCGCTGAAAAGCAGGGAAGAGGCCGACCGTGTGATCGGGTCTATCCAGTATACAGATATTCTATAAGGTGAAACAGAATGAATGATCAAAACCCCAGAACCAACCGCCTTAACGGCAGCGAGGATACATACGATGTGCTGCACCGTAATTTCACGCTGTTCGGAGACTCGGATTTTGTAATCCCCGAAGAGGACGACGTCAAAAACAGCGGAGAGATTTATTTTTCTGCAAATACGGTTCCCTCCGCAGAGGGACCGGATCTTTCCGATTTTGATTTTTCTCGATTCGCGCCTCCCTCCGCCGGCAGACAAAATGAATCCGTAGCCCGAAACGGCGACGTTGCGTTTGGCAGGACGCAGTCTTCCTATGCGTCTTCTTATCCAAAACCTTCCGCGTCCGCTTCCCGTTCCGCGGCAACGAATCGGAATGCGCCGGCATCCCCCCGCAGCGCGTATGTGCCGGCGACTTCAAAACCCGCGGCGTCGACGACTGCAAAACCGGCGGCTAACAGGACACCCGTAAATAATCAGCCTGTCAAAAAGACCGAATCCGCAAAAAAAGGGTCGGGCGCAAAAAAGAAAAAGA
>CAMVBD010000373.1 GCA_947165615.1 uncultured Clostridia bacterium
ATCCTTGCCGTCGGGATGGGGCTGCTCAACGGCTGGCTTATTCAGCACACGCAGTCGCGGCAGGGCAGAATGCGCCCCTGGCACCTGATTTTCGGCTTTGTTTCCATTGCCATCGGCGGTCTTATCTTCCTTTTCCCGGGAAATACGCTCGGCGAAAGCTATTGGTATTATTTCTTCTTCCTCCTGATCGCCTACCATACGGTGGGGTCGACCTTCTTCTATCTGTTCCGAGACAATATCTGTTCGCTGAGCACCCGCGACCCGGGCGAAAAAACGCAGCTGCAGTTCCTCCGCAAAATGAGCTGGACGCTGATCTCCGGAATAATCATCGGCATGCTCATCAATATGGTCGCTCTGCCGATGTGGCTGGAAAAGGACATCAACGGCTATCCGATCCTGATGGTCACGCTTTCGGTTCTTTCGATCCCGCTGCTTCTCATGGAATACTTTTATACAAGAGAGCGCATCACCGAAGACGTGGCGAGCGAGGTCGGCCTCAAAAACGAAAACAGCGTGCCGCTTCGCGCGCAGATGAAGGCGCTGTTTACCAATAAATACTTTGTGATCCTCACCGTGATCGCCACCGTCGCCGGGATCGTGGATAATTTCAAGGGCGGCAACGTGCAGTATTTTTACATCAAATTCCTGCTGGGCGGCGCTGAGAATCCCATGATGTACACCATCTACCAGATCGCGACCGGCATCCCGCTCGGGATCGGCGCGATCGCCGTCTACCCGATCGCCAAAAAGGTGGGTATCCGCAACCTGACCGTCGGCGGATACGCGCTGGTGCTTGTGGGAAGTATTCTCGGCTGGATCTTTCCCGATCAGATCGTACCGGCGGTGATCGGCGGACTCCTGCGCAATATCGGCTGGATGCCCAACGCCTATATTTTTGCCACGCTCACCTGCTTTGCCTTCGACAGCGTGGAATACAAATCCCACCTGCGGCTTGAGGGACTGCTTGGCGTCGCCATCATTACGGCTGTGCAGGCGGCGATCTACGCGCCCTTTGCCGGCGGTTTTGAGTCCTCGATCCTGAAACTCGGCTTTGTGGACGTGGAGGGCGTCGTTCCCTCCGCCGAAGTCATCCGGTTCATGACGATGGCGTTTTATCTCTTTGATATCATCCTTTCCGTTGTCGTGATCGTTCTTCTGCCCTTTGTGGACGTGGAAAAACATCTGCCTGAGATCAACGCGGAGCTGCTTCGTCGGAAGAAGGAAGCCGTACTGGCCCGCGGAGAGGAATGGATCGAGCCCGAAGAACTCGAGCGCCGCGAAAAGGAAGAAGCCGCGCGCATCCATGAAGAGAACCGCATCGCCGACCTGAAAGCCTACTGTGAGAAGAAAGGCCTCGATTTTGAGACCGAGAACGCAAAAGCGCTGAAAAAGCTCGAAAAGAAGAAAAAGAAATGACGATCGATTTTAACGAAAACTGGCGTTTCCGAAAGGCGGGCGGCGATTGGGTCCCCGTCACGCTGCCGCACGACGCGATGCTGACCGAAAGCAGAAGCGCCTCGGCAGTCGCGGGCGTGAACAACGGCTATTTTCCGGGCGGCATTTACGATTATGAAAAGCGCTTTTTTGTGGATGCGGCCGATGCGGAAAAATCCTTCGTGCTGCATTTTGAGGGCGTTTATCAGAATTGCCGGATCTCGGTCAACGGAAAACCGGCAGGGAGCCACCGTTACGGCTATACCGCCTTTGACGCGGATATCTCCGCTTTTGTCGTTCCCGGCGAAAACACAGTCGCTGTGCGGGTGGATAATTCCCTGCAGCCCAACTGCCGCTGGTACTCCGGCGCGGGGATCTACCGCCCTGTCACCCTGCTGATTCGGGATAAAGCGTATATCCGCACGCTGAAAATCAAAACCGTATCCGTTGCCCCTGCGGCGATTGACGTGGAAACGGACGCCGAGCGCATAGAGATCTACGACGGCGAAACGCTCGTCGCGTCCGGTTTGCCCGGGAGACTCACCATCCCGAACGCAAACCTCTGGAGCGCCGACGCCCCGCACCTGTATACCTGCGTCGCCAAAAACGCCGTGGATGAAAAACGCGCGCGCTTCGGCGTGCGGGAGCTGAAATGGGACGCGGCAAACGGCCTGACCGTCAACGGCGAAACCGTAAAGCTGCGCGGCGGCTGCATCCACCACGATCACGGCGTGCTCGGCGCGTGCGAATACCAAGAGAGCGAAACGCGGCGCGTGCGCATCTTAAAAGAAAACGGCTTCAACGCGGTGCGGGTCGCCCATAATCCCGCGTCGCAGATCCTGCTGGACGCCTGCGACGAAGCCGGGCTGTACGTGCTGGACGAGGCCTTCGACGGCTGGTATACCCCCAAGACCTATCACGACTATTCCCGGTGGTTTTGGGAGGACTGGAAAAACGACGTTTCTTCCATGGTGAATGCTGCATATAATCACCCGTCTGTGATCATGTACTCCATCGGCAATGAGGTCACCGAAACGGCGGAGGAAAAGGGCGTGCGCCTGACCGGGGAAATGCGCGATTTCGTGCGTTCGCTGGATGATTCCCGTCCCGTGACGGCGGGGATCAACGTGCTGCTGGACGTTTACACGAGGCTCGGCTTCGGCGTGTACAGGGATAAGGACGAATACAAACCGGAACCGCTGCCCGAAAAAAAGAACTACAAAGAAAAAAAGGTGGGTTCCGCGTTTT
>CAMVBD010000374.1 GCA_947165615.1 uncultured Clostridia bacterium
TCTTTCTGTGATGCTTCGGCTTGCGGAAAAGCCGCTTTATCAGATGATTTTTTGGCTGGCGCCCGATCGATCGGGAGAGATCTCACTATGGATCGGCGCGATGCAGGGCCCGAACATGGATGATGCGCGTGAGGTTGTGAAAAAAGCAACGAAACTGTGTCACGCCTATCGCACTAAAAATTTGATTCTTTATGCGACACAGTCGGTGGCGCGTGTGCTCGGCGCAGCACATATTTACGCGGTAACGAACGAGGGGTACTACACGAACAACCATGTGCGCATGGATAAAAAGCTGAAAACGGATTTCAGCGATTTTTGGCGCGAGGCCGGCGGGCATGAGACGGAGGACAGTCGTTTTGACGAGCTGCCGCTGACGGAGGCGCGTAAAACGATGGACGAGGTGCCGACACGGAAGCGTGCCGTTTACCGGAGACGCTTCGAGATGCTGGATGAATTGGATGCCGCAGTGGCGGCGCATTTAAAGGCGGCCATGAAATAGAAGACGGCGTCTCAGGAACGATGAAAAACTCCCTGCAAGGCTGTGCCTTGCAGGGAGTTTTTCATCGTTCCGTATTCTTATTCTGTTCCTTTGAACATCGCTTTCAGTTCTTTTTTTGCAATTTTTCCTGTGGAAGTTTTCGGGAGTTTTTCTATTTGCCGGAATTCCCGCGGGATCTTGAAGAGCGCGAGGTTTTGCTGCAGGTATTTTTTCAGCTGGCGCGCGTCGATGGAAAATCCCGGCTGCACGCTGTAATAGCAGCATCCCGCTTGTCCGCGGAGGCTGTCCTCGATGGGGATGACCGCGGCTTCGTGGATGCCGGGGTAGGCGTAGAGCAGTTCCTCGATTTCCCGGGGGTAGATGTTCTCGCCCATGCTGATGATCATGTCCTTGAGCCGGTCCACGATATAGACGTAACCGTCCTGGTCGATGCGGGCCACGTCTCCCGTGTGCAGCCAGCCGTCTTTCAACGCTTCGGCGGTCGCTTCGGGCTGGCCGAGATAGCCGTGCATGACGTTGGGCCCCTGCACCAAAAGTTCGCCCGGTTCTCCCGCGGGCACATCGTGTCCGTCTGCGTCCACGAAACGGAGCCGCTCGTTCGGGATAGCGGGACCGACGGAACCGAGGCGCGTGGATTCCGGCGCGTTCATCGTGACGACGGGCGACGCTTCCGAAAGTCCGTACCCTTCGACAATCGGCACTTTGAATTTCGTGCGGAACGCTTCGCCGATAGGCAACGGAAGAGGCGTGCCTCCCAGCATGACAAAACGGAGCGTCTTCATGTCGTCCGGCGACGCCAATTTTGTCAAAAGGGAGCAGATCGACGGGACCATGACGATGACGGTGATTTTGTATGCGCGGACCAGTTCGACCGTTTTTTTCGGGGTAAACGAGTCCTGCACGGTGATGGAGGAGCCGGTGTAGAGTTCGTTCAGAACGGCGCAGGTCCATGCGAAACAGTGGTACATCGGCAGTACGCAGAGAATGTTGTCTTTGCGCGTCAGCCGGACGACCTGCTGCAGAGAGATTGCGTTCATGACGAGATTGCGGTGCGAAAGGATCGCGCCTTTCGGCAAGCCGGTCGTTCCCGAAGTGTAGATGATTGCGCAGGGTTCGTCCGCGCCGAAATCCTCGGGAAGCGCGGGGGCGGAAGCGGAACCCACGGGCTTTGTACATTCGGACATCAAGATCGTCTGCACGTGGTCGTGCTCGTATGCGCTGAGCGAGGATTCGAGGTCGAGCGGCTGATCGGAAATGATATAATGGACGTCGGCATTTTTCAGTATGAACGCCGTCTCCCGCATGCTGAGCTGAAAATTGATGGGGACGACTACCGCGCCGAGGGACGCGATAGCCATATAGGCGACGATGTACTCGGCGCAGTTGTGCGAGTATATAGCGACGCGGTCGTGGATACGAACGCCGTCGGCGTAGAGGCGCGAACGACAGAGCGTCACGGACAAGATCAGGGCGCGATAGGTCATCGAGCGCCCCTGATCGTTGACGGCAATATCCTCCGGGTGTCCGCGCCAAATGAGATCGTGAACGAGCATAGACAGCACCTTTCTTTGGGGAATTCCGCAGAAACTGCGGCAAGAATCCTTCTTATGCTCTTTATTATAACAGAATCGGATGGGAAAAAACTATAAAAAATGTCGAGCAATTCAAGTTTTTCTTTACTTCCCTGCGTGTTGTATATTATAATTGATTTAGTTATAGGGGCGGCGATTGTCGGACAACGCGCCGATAATCTACCGTTATCATGCGGAAGGGAGGCGCGGAAAGTCCGCAATCGTACAAACTCAGAAATGAAGGGGGTATTATTTTGCTGAAAACCAATTTTCAAAAGGGCTTGTTCACGGTCATCGTCGGCATTGCCCTGTGGTTCTGCCCGATGCCTGCGGGTGTTGACGCGAAGGCATGGCACATGTTCGCGATATTCGTCGCGACTATCATCGGTTTTATTCTTCATCCGATACCCATCGGCGGCGTTGCGCTGATTGCGGTAGGTCTTACCGGATTCTTGAAAGTCCTGAAGCCGGCCGAAGCGCTTTCCGGTTTCGGCAATGCCACGATTTGGCTGATCGTCGGCGCGTACATGTTCGCGAAAGGCTTCATCAAGACGGGCCTTGGACGTCGTATCGCGTACATCATCATGTCGAAGATTGCGACAAGCTCC
>CAMVBD010000375.1 GCA_947165615.1 uncultured Clostridia bacterium
ATACTTCTTGAGCGCGTCAAATAACCCGGCGGCGTACGCGAGCTTCAGATCCTCCAACCCATCCGAAAGGCGGTTCTCCCGCATCGCCATCAGACATCGCTGCGTCATACGTCCTTCGTGGTAATACAAGATCCATTCATAATACCTTTCGTCGTGTGTTTCAGTGTACAGACGCGCAATCTCGTCATACCCGGGGAATACGGACGGCACGGATAAGCAAGCAAACATCCTTTTCGGAAAACAGCTGTTGTATTCAGCATTGTTCTCTTCTTTTCTGTCTTCTTCCTGCGCGTCTTCGTTCTCTTCCTCTTCTGCGTCCTCTCCATCGTAATCATACGCAGGCGTGGGCTCTTCCTCAAAAGCAAGCTCATCCCCAAGGGCAAAAACGTTTCCGACCTCGGCGTCATCCTCCGCGCCGAAGCTGTCTTCAAATATGGCGTCCGTATCTTCTGCCGGAGCGAATTTGGTGATGTCACTGTTCTTTTTGTTCAACGGTTTCTCCTTTTTCACGCCGAAAGACCGCTCTTTTTCAGCTTTGCCTCAACGATAGGGTATAAGTTCTCTTTTTTAAGATCTGATTCGTATTGCGTTTTGGCGTATGCCGGGACGCGAAGCGCTTGATCCAGATATTCACGCGCTGTTATTCTTGCCAGTTCGGCAAATTCGGCGGAAATCTTTCCGCGGTTCTTTTCTTTCCGTATGCTGTCGCGTCGGGTGTTATACATAGCATGCAGCGGCTCATTTTCGGCGCTTTGCGGTTCATGGTTCCTTGCGCCTTGCTGGCTGCAGGAATAATATTCTCCGTTGGCGTCTTTGTATGGGCTTATCCCTTTGCAATAGATCTGCTTTCTTTGATTTTCCATCAGAAAGGGCTTGCCGCACACCCGACAAAGGCGCGGATATCGGACAAGCCGTAAGCCCTCAAACAGTTCGGTCAAAATCAGGTCTGTGTAAGTGGAAAAGCGTATGACCTTTCCCGGAATGGCTTTTTTACCATTCGGCGGCAGAATCGGACGGTACTCTGTTGTTGAAACGACGCCTGACTGAAAATCAAAATCAAGATAGGCAAGCGCATACAGAAAAGCGGGATCATGCCGGTCACACCACGCATACCGCTGCGCAAGATGCCGCAGCTTTTCATATAATTGCGGAAGCTCTTCAAACAGGTTGCTGTAATAATTCAGTGCGTCAGCCATTTGCTCCGCAATCGCCGCCGCCTGAAGTATCAGCGCGTTAGCCGTTTCCAGGCCGTCGATCAAAGCCATCTGCCCGGGTATATTCTCGGGCGTCGTTTCTTTTTCCGGCAAGTTTTCCGCAACGAGCTGAATATTACCATCCGAAAAGAGATTCGTTATCTCATTGCGGTCGATCCATCCGAAGGGCTTGATTTTTTTCAGGCTTTCAAGCGTTGCCAGAATTGCCTTTCTCGCTTGTGGAAGGGCCTCCGTCATATTCTGCCGCCAACGCAGTGCGTTGCTGCCGGAAATCAGCTTGAGATTCCATTCATCGAGGTTCCTTTCCAGTTGATTATGATTATAGTTCTTCAGCAGACTCAGTCCAAAGGAACCGATTTTTTCTTTTCTGTTTCCGAAACAGATATAATCCCCGAAAAAGGAAACCTCCAACGGATAAAACATGTTTTCCCCCAAAAAACAAAAATTTTTTCAAATAATTTTTCAATCTTATGCGGTTCTGACACCGATTTTTTATAAGTTGGTTGCAAAAAGCATAAGTATATCAACGGTTTTCGGCTTGTCCCGCAGATCGAAAACAGGCTGTCCCGCAATAATCGGTTGTTTTCAAAAATCGGACCATATAATTAGTGGAAGAGGGAACGAAATCAGCAGTCCTTCAGAATATGCTTCACTACGCCCTGTATGCGGACGATATTCTTTTTTACGGTTTTGCCGGGATATCGCGCTTCATTTTCGTAGGCAAGGATCGGCTGCCCGTTTTTTCGGAATCCCCGAAGCCGTTTGATCTGTGTTTCGTTCTCTTCGTCCAGCGCGGCGACGATATCGCCCTCGCGCGGTTCGGCGTCGATCTCAATAAACAGCGTATCGCCGGGTGAGATTCCGGCGTCGGCCATGGAATCACCGGCGGCTGTGATCGAAACGAGATTTTTTTCCGGGAAGTAAAATGGGGAAAGCACGTTGTACGCGATCACGTGCTGTTCCTCTACTGTGCCGGAGCCGCAGGAGCCGATGTTATCCAGCGCCAGACAC
Organism: uncultured Clostridia bacterium; assembly: GCA_947165615.1. Taxonomy (GTDB): domain Bacteria; phylum Bacillota; class Clostridia; order Oscillospirales; family Acutalibacteraceae; genus RUG806. The sequence goes on from CAMVBD010000375.1 coordinate 2,226, forward strand.
TTTGTGGAGTTATACTGAATCCGATCCCCGACCTTTAATGTAATAACGCCGTTCTCATAATCGAGCTTCCGGTCCTGCGCCAGATCCTTCAGATACCGGTGGACGATGCTGGTGGAGAGCTGAAAGCGCTCCGCGATCTGCGCCACGGTCGGCTGGCTCTGACGCTCCGTCATAAATTCCGTTATATATTTCAGAATGGCTTCCATTCTTTCATAATTCTTCGGTCTCGCCATCAGTGGGGCCTCCTTTATTATCCAATAGTAGAATGATGTATTCTGTTATCAGAATATCATGAAACATTTGTTTTGTCAATAGGCAGAAATGAAATAATCCCGCTGCGATTTTTGTCTCGCGGCGGGATTCGCATAAGAGCTTGATTGTTATTCGTCAGCGCGGCGGCGTACATACATACCCCGGCCGATCCGTAAATCCGTACCGTTATCGAACAGAAT
>CAMVBD010000376.1 GCA_947165615.1 uncultured Clostridia bacterium
TATTTCTTACTCCTCAAACGGGATCGCGCGGATATAGCAGCGATCCGTGCCGTCCGGATTACCGCCGATCTGACGGCACTGCACGTATACAACGAGATTCTGCTCGTCCAAAAAGGCGGACGTTGCTGACCATTCTCCGACAGCGTCCGGGACGCTGAACCCCTTTACGCATTCGCCGGTCTCAAAATCATATACCCGAAAATCATTCCACCCGTTATCGGGGTCATGCCTGTCATACGTCAGAAGCCACTTCCCGTCGGCGCTGAGCTTTGCCCATCTGCCTTCATCGGACGTTTGGCAGCGAAATTCCCGTTCAGAAAGATCCCGGAGGTCGACCGGCGTGATCGTGCCGGAAGGGGTACCGCTGTCGCAGAACAGGATGATATCGTCCGTCGCGGAGAACAAAACTTTTATCGACTTGTCCCGCACGGGGAATTCCCAGGTCTTTCGTGTTCCGCCGTCCAGAGAAAACAGAGAATAAACCGTTTCGGTGTCGAAGTAGTCCGCGCAGATAAAGTCGCTTTGACGGAACAAATCCAATTTCCCGAAATGCCGGCTGATACGCGCGTCGCTCAGTTTCTGCCGCTCGCCGGTTTCGAGGTCGACAAGATAAGCATTCCCCGGCTTTACGCCTTCGTCCTTGTCGTAGTCGCAGGCAAGATAGATCAGTTTTGTGCCGTCGGTGTTCAGTATCATCGATTGCGAAACGCCCTTGTCCGGAGAATACCCGGAGATCTCCTGCGACAACTGGCGTCTGTCCGCCGGAGAAAGGTCGCTTTCCTCCGCAAACGGAATGGTTTTCAGGCAGTCCCCGTTCTGATTGTAAACCCGGGCCGCCGCGTTTTCATACGCGGGATTATCAACCGTGATCAGGCGGTCGCCCACGATCCTGCAAAGCAGGGCGTTTTCGGACAGCGGGAATTCGGAGATCACTTTTGCGCTTTGCGGGTCATAAACAATGGCTTTTTTGCCCATGCGCAGATCGACGGCGCACAAAAGCCCTTCAGATCCAAAATCTCTCCGCTCTGCGCCGGGAGCGCTGTCTGCGCGGCAGACGCAGGTTCAGCCGGGACGGTGCTTTCCGGTTCCTTAACATCGGGAAGCGGCCCGAAAATCAGGTGCGCGGTATCTGTTTTTGCGGAGAAAATGTAACTTCCCGCCGGCGTCATAGCGTCTCCCTTTGATTTCTCGAACAAAATGGCGTAAATATGATTTTCGGCGCCGAGGTCCGTCCGGTCGATCGTAAAACGTACCCGTGTGACCTCCTTTGTATTGGTGGAAAATTCAAAAAAGGGACAGCCCGGGGACAGTTCCCGGATCTGATGGTTGATGAACAAATAGCAGCGGTAATCCGTCTCTTTTCCGCACACGTCCAGATACAGGTTCGGTTCTTCTCCGTCTGCAAAATGGATCAGATCAATGCCCCGATCGAATATTTCTCCCACCTTTTGCAGACCGGCAAAGGTGATGGCCGCCCACTCGTCGTCCTTTTCTTCCTCCGCGACGCCTCCCAGCACCCAGTCCTTATAAGACGCCGGGATCGCCGTTTTTTCCACCTGAACGGCTGCCGCCGCTGCGCTCGTCGGCGCGTCGGCGTCCATTCGCAGCCGCATCCCGCTGCCCGCATCAAAAGAGTGAACGGGGAACAGCGCATATTTTTCCAACCCAACGTAATCCACCGAAAAAGAGGGATCCTGCATCGTCGCGATCGCAAGGTTATACTCGTGCCCGGCTTTCCCGGTCGTCGGCGTAAAGAACAAAGCCGCCTCCCAGACTTCATTTTTTCCAATCTGAACGGTATGAGCGATGGCTGTTTCGGTCCGTTCTCCGCCTTCGGCAAGGATCGAAAAAGGCTGGAAGACGCCGTCTAAAACCAGTCCGAGCCCGCATTCAAACGCTACGTCGCCGTTATGGATTTGAACGTCGATCTTCATTTCATCTTCCCCGGAATAGACGTAATAATAGATTTCGCCTGCATGATCGAAGCCCGTACCTCCCACAAACCGCTTAGAATAGGGGGCGCGTTGGAAGGTATAACCGGCACCGGAAGTCGTCGGCTCTTCAAACGAGATCTTCGTCGCATCCTCTCCGGCGGGGACATTTGCATGACCGCAGGCGGAAAGGATCCACAAAACGGCCATCAATAACAGGATCGGGAAATTGTGTTTCATTTCGCTTTCACTCCTTATAAAATCAATATCAGTCGAGCCTGCCGCAAAGCGACGGTGCAGAGAACCTCTCCTTCAAAACGCGGCAGTTCGTTTTCATGAAGCGTCCGACATTGGTTATTGTGCCGGAAAAGACTGTTCATTCTTTAAACGCCTGGGATCTTGTTTTATCATCTGTTTTTATAAAGTCAGCCGTATTTCGTCATTTTAGACAAGAAAAAAGAACAGCGCCTGTCAAATGGATCAAAGCGCTGTTCTCCTGTCAAAGGATCGCCGTCTGCTTTCGGAAAAAACAAAAGCCCGCATTTCTTCTGAGAAATACAGGCTTTTTCACGACGCTTAACATGTAAGGCGGGGGAGCATCTTTCCTTCTGTCACTCCCATTCTATAGCGATCCCTTGGTTTCTGCGATATCTCGTGTGTTCACATGCAATTCTCCCGCAAGATATATACATATTATCGCTATTATTCTCTTTTTTCGGGAAAAAGTTGGTCAAAAATTG
>CAMVBD010000377.1 GCA_947165615.1 uncultured Clostridia bacterium
TGTCTATCCCAGCGCGAAGCTGCAGGGCGACGGCACGCTTGAGACCTCCTGCATGAGCATGGGGGCGCTGACAAGCGAGATCGGCGGCGTGTTGTCCGAGGCGGACCTTGCCGTCGGCGATCCGAAATACGTTTCGTCCGACCGTTGTATCAACGCGTCCACCTGCGCCTTCCCGGACCTTGTCTGGTTTGTCAGGGACGCGCCGCACGTCGGCTGCCTCGAGGGCTCCGACTATACCGAACTCATCTTTACGCTGCTGGAGGCCGCTGTCCAGCCGACCGTCGATACCTACGAGCGGTTCCCGCAGTTTACGGTCGCGGACGCTTCGCAGAACCTGAGCCGCCCATCCCGTTATTTGAAAGGAAACCTTCTATGTCCACACCTCTTGCCGACCGGATCCGTCCCGCGAATCTGGACGAGATCGTCGGTCAGAAGCATCTGTTCGCGCCCGGCGCGGCGCTGCGGAACATCATCGAATCCGGCCGCATCCCGAACCTGATCTTTTACGGGCCGTCGGGCACCGGTAAAACCACGGTGGCGCGCATCATCGCTGCCAATACCAAAAAGCGGCTGCATATCCTAAACGGCACGTCGGCGTCCCTGTCCGACGTCAAGGACGTCATCGGCGAGATCAACACCATCGCCGCGCCGAACGGACTATTGCTGTATCTCGACGAGATCCAGTACTTCAACAAAAAACAGCAGCAGTCGCTGCTGCAGTACATCGAAAACGGCGACATCACCCTCATCGCCTCCACGACCGAAAACCCCTATTTTTACATCTATTCGGCGGTCCTTTCCCGCAGCACGGTTTTTGAGTTCAAAAGCATTGCGCCCGCTGACGCCGTCCCCGGGATCGAGCGCGCGTTTCGTCTGCTCGGGGAGGAAAACGGCGTGACCTACGAGCCGGAGGACGGGCTTTATGACCTCATTGCGGAGGCTGCCGGCGGCGACATGCGCAAGGCGCTGAATATCTGCGAACTGACGGCGCTGTCCGCCGGCATGGCCGCATCTGAGGGCAAAGTCGCGCTGCCGAAATCCCGCGTGCTGGAGATCACCGCAAAGTCCGGCGCGCATTACGACCGCAAGGGCGACGAGTATTACGATCTGCTGTCCGCATTTCAAAAGAGCATGCGCGGGTCCGATACCGACGCCGCTGTACATTATCTGGCACGCATATTGGAAGCGGGAGACCTGCCCTCCGCCGCAAGAAGGCTGATGGTCTGCGCGTGCGAGGACGTGGGGCTTGCCTATCCCATGATCATCCCGATCGTCAAGGCCGCCGTCGACATCGCGTTTCAGGTCGGCCTGCCCGAGGCGCGTATCCCGCTTGCCGACGCCGTGATCCTGGTCGCAACGTCGCCGAAGTCCAACGCCGCCTACAACGCCGTCAACGCCGCCATGGCGGACGTCGAAAAGGGCAGGGGAGGCCCCATTCCGCGTCAGCTTCAGAACAAGCATTTCGACGGCGAGGACGCCGAGGTGCGCGGGCAGCATTATCTGTATCCCCATGATTTTCCGAATCACTGGACGCGCCAGCAGTACCTCCCGGACAACCTGAAAGACACGACCTACTACACCTTCGGCGACTCCAAAACGGAGCAGGCGGCAAAGGCGTACTGGGGGGGGATCAAAGGGAAAACCCTTTGAAGAAATATAAAATAGAAAATATAAAAGATAAAATTCGGACGGGGCTTTGCCCCGTACCCTATTCAAGATGCGCGGTGAGCCTCGCCGGATAGAAAATAAAAAAGATAAAACTCGGACGGGGCTTTGCCCCGTACCCTATTCATGATGCGCATGCACGCCGCCGGTTTTATCTTTCATCTTTTCTTTTTCGCCGACACGCAACATTCAAATAACAAAATAAAAAACCCATCCGTTTGGATGGGCTTTTTATTTCACGAAATAATCAGTGAATGTCGCCAGTCTTGCCGTTGTTGGCAGTGGTGGTTTCACCGGTGGTGGGCTCAGTCGTGGGCTGGGTCGTGGGCTGAGTCGTGGGCTGAGTCGCAGTCGTGTCATCCTGACCGGAGCCGCTGCCGCTGCCGCTGAACAGACCGCCGAGAAGATCGGTGACTTTGCTCAGGTCGAAGTCGCCGCCAAGACCGCCCAGCATGCTGCCGATGTCAAGGCCGCCGATGAGGCCGCCGAGATCGGGAAGCTCAAGGCCGCCGAGATCGGGCAGACCGGGAAGTTCGGGGAGACCGGGAAGTTCAGGGAGATCGGGAAGACCGCCCTCGCCGGAGCCGCTACCTTCGCCTTCGCCGCTGCCGCTGCCGCTGCCTTCGCCGCTGCCGCTGCCGGACAGGAGAACCAGTTCAGCATCGGACGCCGTGCCCTTGGTCGTAAGAACGAAAGACAGGCAGATCACGGTGGAAAGACACATGACAAGCGCAAGCGCGACGGCAATGATTTTTTTCATAAAAAATCAATCCTTTCTTGTACAAAAATCAGTTTGTGTTTTTATACGCACTAAATATACTACATTTTCAGGCGTAAGTCAAGACCTTTTTAAATTTTATTGAAAATCCAAAATTTTGCAACATTTCCGATCGTTTGACCGAAAGCGCGTCTCAGTTCAGTTCATACGTCCCGCTCAAAAAAACGCCGCGAAGGCTTTTTTCGCCGTCTGAAAGCGCCGTTACGTCGTCC
>CAMVBD010000378.1 GCA_947165615.1 uncultured Clostridia bacterium
AGGGGATTGTAGAGGTCTTTGAGGGTCGAAAGGAGTTTATGCGGCGCCTGGTAAAACACCATGGTCTTTTTTTCGGTCTTGAGTTCTTGCAGGTGGGCGCGGCGCGTCGGCTTGTTGACGGTCAAAAAGCCCTCAAACGAAAAGCGGGCGACGTTCATGCCGGAATACGCCAAGGCCGTCGCCACGGCGGTCGGCCCCGGCACGGTCGCGACCGGCACCCCAGCGTCTCTGGCCATGCGCACAAGGTCGATCCCGGGGTCCGAAATGGCGGGCATGCCCGCGTCCGTCACCACGGCGCAGGATTCCCCCGAGAGCAGGCGCTCCACGATCCCGGGCCCCTTTTCGGCGCGGTTGTGCTCGTGGTAGGAGACAAGGGGCTTTTTGATGGCAAAGTGATTGAGTAGTTTTGCGGTCACGCGCGTGTCCTCGGCGCAGATGAAGTCGACGGCAAGAAGCGTCTCCTTGCCGCGCTCGGAAAAATCTCCGAGGTTGCCGATCGGCGTGCCGACGATGTACAGGGTTCCGGGCATGGGAATGGGTCCTTTCTGTATATGGTAGCACGGCGCACCTGCGCCGTCTCTTGTCCCGCGCTGCGGGTGGGGTCGTCATATGGTAGCACGGCGGTCTCGGCTGCCGCCTCGGTCGTTGCTTCTGCTTCGCAGAGGTCGCCACCGGCGACCCGCAACCTGCGCCGTCTCGCATAGCGGTTAGCGATTAGCGGTTAGCGGTTAGCGGTTAGGAAAGAATGCAGAATGCAGAATACAAAATGCAAAATTTCGGTGGCGGCTGACGCCGCATTTTAAAATGGGGTATGGGGCGCATGTCTCCGTTGCCACGTCGGTCGGTGCTTCTCAGCCTGCGGCTGAGAGGTCGCCACCGGCGACCCGCACCCCCATCCATCATTCTGTATTCTGTATTTTGCATTTTGCATTAAAAAATCAAGTCTGATTGCTGATCCTACGCGCTTCCTCGGTCAGATTCCCGTCCGGGCCGTACATGCAGAACGTCGGTTCGACGGTAAGGCCGGGGGCGCGGCCCTTTTTGCCCTCCAGCAGGAACAGCCACGGGGCGGACTCGGCGTTTTTGGCGACAAGGCGCAGGCGTTTGGGCTCGATCCCGGCGTTTCTGAGGGCGAAAAAGGCGTCGGTCAGGCGCTGGGGCCTGAGGCACAGGCAAAAACTGCCCCCGAAGCGCAAAAGATACGACGCGGCGGCGGCGACCTCGGGGAGGGTGGCGCTTGTCTCGTGCCGGGCGGTCCTGTCCGCGTCCTCGGCGCTTTGTAGCCCGTGCCCCTCCTTTGTGTAGGGCGGGTTCATGGTCACCTTGTCAAAGCGCCCGGCGGAGAAGAGGGCTCTTGCGTCTCTCAGGTCCCCCAAAACGACGTCGACGTTTCGTTCCTCCGACAGGCGGCAGCTTCTTTGCAGCATTTCGACGGCGGCGGGCTGGATCTCGAGCGCCGTGACGCGTTCGACGCCCCGGCTCCTCCACCAAAAGGGGATGACTCCGCAGCCGGTGCCGAGGTCGAGGACGGCTTCGTTTTTTTTGGGCAAAGCAAAAGCCGCCAGAAGACAGGCGTCTGTCCCGAAGGTATGCTCGGGCGACACGATGAGGTTCAGGCGGTTGCCGAAATGTTCGATATGTTCGTTGGGACGCAGGGCCTCGTCCATCAGATTTTGCTCTTTTTGAGCATGATGGCGACGACGACCACGGCGGCGAGCGCCACGGCGACAATGACGGCGCCGATGATCATTTTGCCGTTGTCCTGCTGGGGCGTGCGGGTGTTCGAGTAGTCGTAGGTGACATTGTCCTGCACGTTATAAGACGCGGCGGTCAGTTCCGGCTGCGAATACGTCGGCGCGGTCACGACGTCGGTCGAGGCGGACGCGGGCTCCGTCGTCGGGACGGTGGGCAGGGTGGAGTAGGGGTCCGCCCCGCTGAACACGGTGCTCGGGGGCAGGGTGATGACGACGTTGGTGCTGGGCACGGTGTAGGTCGGGATCTCGTAAGTCGAGTACTCGTAACTGATGCTCGGCAGCGCGGTCGGAATCTCGGTAGTCGGCTCGGTGGTCGAGGGGATGATGCCGCCGAGAAGGGAGGCGAGCTGTCCGATGGTGGAATTGTCGATCGTGCCGCCGAGAATATCCTTCAGGTTTGCGGAGTCGCCGTTTAAGAGCCGCGAAAGCGCCGTCACAAGGTCAAAGTTCGACACGTCGCCGAGGTTGTAGTCCTTCAGCCGCTCGCGCAGCGCGTCCAAAATGCCGCCGGGATTCTTAAGCAGTTCGCTGAACACGACCGCCTCGTTGCCGGTGGAGTTGTCCGCCCCGCCGTTTAAGAGTCCGCCGATCAGGTCCCCGAGACTGCCGCCCAGCATTCCGCCGAGGGCGTACACGGGCACGATCGCGACTGCCAGAAGCAGCGCAAAGGAGACAATAATGGCAAGCGCTTTTTTCAGATTTTTCATCTTTCACACCCCAAATATCAGAAAAATTAAAGAACGAAAAATACAATTAAATATATAATACCGCAACAAAAGGGAAATGTCAATTGTAAATTTTTGGCGGATAGCGGTTAGCAAAGAAATGCAGAATGCAAAATGCAGAATACAAAATACAAAATTTTGGGACCTGCGGTCGGCATTTTAAAATGGGGTATGG
>CAMVBD010000379.1 GCA_947165615.1 uncultured Clostridia bacterium
ATACCGGGTCCTTTGCGCTGGTCGAGCCGGCGTAATTGACGATCAGATTGCGCACGAGCTTATAAAGACTGCATCCGGAGACTTTTATTATCCCTCTGCCCATGCAGTCCTTGTATTCTTTGAAGCCCTTCTGATCCAGATAGTTCATCGGGCGGCGAAGAGCGTTCCCGTCCCCGTCAACGAAGACCGCGCCCTGCATCTGCGAGCAGAACGCCATTCCCTCTATATCTTCGGGCTTTACGTCTGTTTTTGAAAACAGCTCGCGCGTGGTCGAGCACAGCGCCGACCACCATTCCTCCGTATCCTGCTCCGCGCCGCCGCCGTCGGAAATATACAGACCGTATCCGGCGGATGAGCCTGCTAAAAGACGTATTTCCGAGCTTATTTCGAACAGACAGGTCTTTACGCTGCCGGTTCCGAAATCGTAGATTATAATGTACATTTCAAGTCACTCATTTTTTTCTTTTCGCCAGTTCTTCTTTTATGGCATTAAACCTGTTCCTTCCCATATCGGCTTTGAAAGCGCATATTATTGAAATAACGAATATTGCTATCGGAAGAACACAGAAGATAATTCTGACCGCATCCCGTGCCGTTTGAGATTGTACGTATGAGTAAACTACTTCACCCGTAACCTCATCCAGGAAAGGGGTCTCTTTGTACCGGAACAACTGCAGAAGAAGAGATACGAGCGCAAGCGACACGCCGTTTGAAAGCTTGTAGATAAAGCTTTGCACACCGTAATATGCGCCCTCTCTCCGGATTCCGTATGTATATTCGTCGAGCTCGACTATATCCGGAATGGAAGCGTAGGGAAGTATCTGAATCCCGCTCATTCCACACCCGACTACACATACCGCCAGCGTCAGGAATATCGAAGTGGCGGATGACAGCACTTCACTCATCGAAGCGGTGGCGGATTGATACATTTCGCCTTTGAACGCAGGGATGAACAGGGCGATTATCAGCCCAACGGATGTGATTATCACCGAGAACAAATACACCCTGTGTTTTTCAAATCTTTCCGACAGTTTGTCCCAAACTACGGATGTCGCCATTGCCACAAGCAGGGGAATTGCGACGATAATCATTGAAAGGGTTCCGTCCGGCGCGTATCCGAGGCTGTCCTGGATATAGAATATGAACAACGCGAGGAGTATATCGAAGCCCAGCATACTGGTCAGATAATACGCCGTCGTGTATCTGAATTCTTTCATTTTGATAAACTGAGACAGCGTCTTGAACATTCCGTACGGGTTTTTCTCTTCGCTGCCCGTATATCTTTCTTTGACGTTTAAGCCGGAGATCAGCATGATCACGGCTGCCAGAAGACCGAATATCGCGCTCGAGATCAGATACGAATTCTTTACGGCGTCAAATTGAGCGTACCCGGCGTCAGCAAATATCTCCGAGAAAATGGTGTTGTCTCCGGCAAACAGTCCGAACAAAGCCGCGCCCAGTATCAGCCCCACATTTGCAAGCACTATTCTCGTCGTCGTCAGGCTGCTTCTCTGGTCATAATCATCCGTGATATTCGCCGTAAGTGAGTTGTACGGAACGTACACTATCGTGTATGTGGTGTTGAACAGGCAGTATGCCGTCAAATAATAAACGAACTTGACGAATTGAGACGTCTCGACGGAGAAGGGGCAGAGCCATAATATGATAAACATCATTCCGAACGGTACGGCTCCGAATATCATATATACCCGTCTTTTTCCGAATTTGCTTTTTGTGTTGTCGCTTATCCGTCCCATCCACACGTCCGTTACCGCGTCCCAGATCTTCGCGAGCAAAAAGACAAGGGACGCAAGAGCCGGCTTGAGACCGCCTACGCTGACCATAAAAAACAACAGATAGAATGAAAACGCGGCAAGCAGAATATTTGCGGACAAATCCCCAAGGCCGTAGAAGGTCTTTTCTTTTCCTGATATTTTAAAGCTGATATCCATGCTGTCCTTACTCATCTTCTTTCAGATGTATGTCCCAACCCGTGTCGATCTTCTTTTTGACCTTTCCCATCGTCTCTTTATCAAGGTCGGGCCAGTCGATCACGGTACTTGCCTTTTTGGTGACCAGATGAGCTTTCTCGGCGCACAGAGCAAGCGGCGTATCGGCAAGAGAATCGGAATAGAAATTTTCGATCACCGGAAAACCCCGGTCTATGATGTATTTCGCCTTTTCTTTCGCGTACATCATGTTGTTCAGATACACCCCGAATTCGCGGTCGTATTCCGTAGCCATGTAGTTCACTCCGAGCCTTTTTGCGATCGGTCCGATGATACATTCGGGCGACGCGCTGATTATAAGATCGTCGGACCTCTTCTGCGCGAGATACCAGGGGGCGATCTTCTTCTCGTTTTTATCCCAGTACCGTTCGATCTGTTTGTCGAAATCGTCGATCAGCGTCAGGTAGCTGAAAAACTTGCGCTGCATCGCGGCTTCCGACAGTTTCCCTTTCTTTTTCAGTATCACGTTTTTTATCGCTTTCGGGGCGAACGTGAACCACAGCTTGGGATGGCGGTTCATACACCAGATGCAAAACCCTATCGAACAGTCCGTAGGGAATATCGTTCCGTCAAAATCATATACGTTCATTATGCTTTTCCTCCTCTCACGTCCGGGAGAAACGGATCATATTCCGGTTATA
>CAMVBD010000380.1 GCA_947165615.1 uncultured Clostridia bacterium
TTTTCCGCGGGGGCGGCGTCGTCATCTTCCTCGTCGTCGGCAAGGATCTCGGTCTGGTTGGTAAAGAACAAAATCTGATTGATGGGCTTTCCGAGCGTCTTTTCGCAGGCGCCCGCCATGACCGGGAACATTTTGGATTCGATCACACAGTTGATGGCGGCAAAGTCCAAAAGGATCTGGAGCTGATTCTTGTAAAACGCCTCGTCCTTGTCGGCAAAAAACGCGTCGTCCACCTCCTGCAGCACCGCGCCGGACAGGGACATGTCGTTATTGTAAGCGGTGCGGTTTTTCTGAAAAGCCTTTTGCATCAGGTCGTGCATGACAGCCTTGTCGCCGCTTTTTAAGGCGTTGTTGATGCCGGTGGTCTTTAACTGCAGCTTGAAGGTCAGACGGCAGGTCTTGACAATGGCTCTGGCAAGCTTCGCAAGGTCCGGGTTGATGGCCTCCGGAATAAAGATCTCTTCGTTTTTGACGTAAAACAGGCTCATGGTATGCTTCCGCCAAAAATAATCATCTTATTCTATCATATCCCGCGCCGCTTTGCAAGATGATTTTACACAGTTTCGACCGACTGAAGCCCTTGCATTCGGGCTTTCTCCGGTGTATAATGATACCAAATTCGTTTCGGAGGAACGCCTATGGAAGAATATGTGAACACCGTCCTCAGACCCCTTGTGCGCGGGGACGGCGGCGAAGTGGAATACGTTTCGCTGGACGGACAGGCGCTTACCCTGCGCTTTCGCGGGGAATGCTCCAAATGCGCGGTGCTGGACCGCTGTATTGCGTGGTGCGAGGAAAAGATCCTTCTCGACCTCGGGCGGCGCGTGAACATCGTTCCCGTCCGGCTGAAGCCCTATTTTTGGGACAACTGAAAGGGGGAGAGCATATGGCGCATATCAAAGTGGTCCGGCGCTCCATGCGCCCGGAGGATTACATCCGTCTCAGGTACGGCTGGCTCAAACGCCGCGTGTATGAGGACATGACCCCTGTCGCCCCGGTGTTCATCCGGGACGCGCGGCAGACCGGTGAGAACGAGTTTGTCTTTTACGACAAAACGCCCCGTGAACTGAACGTCGGCGACCTGTATTATACCCCGGACGGCAGCATTTTTTTCGAAACGACGGTCCCGTCCGACGCTTACGACCCCCAAAAACCGCTGCGCCTGTATTACAAGACCACCGGCGAAGTGATCGTCAAGGTCAACGGCGCCTATGCCGGGGGCGTGGACCCCAACCGCGTCACGGTGGATCTGACGCCGTATCTTACGGGCAAAGACCTCCATATCGAAATGCTGGGCTTCAACCGCAGCAAACCCGACGACGAGCGCAACCCCGAGACCATGGCAAAGCGCGGCTGCCGGCAGGTGTTCGAGGGGATCTTTCTCTGCCGGATCAACGAGAGGGTACAAAGCCTGTGCTATGATCTGGAACTCATGACGGATATCATGGGGGCGGAGGTCTTTGACGAGGACTACCGCGCGTTTATCATCCGTGAGACCGACAAGGCGCTCGATCTCATCGACTTTGACGGCGGCGTGACGGACGCGGAGGTCTCCGCCGCGTCAGACTATCTCGGGACGCACGTCTACGCGGACAAAACCTATAAGGGCAGCGGGCGCGTGGCGCTGGTGGCGCACTCGCATCTCGATATCGCCTACTACTGGCGCAGGATCCACACGGTGCAGAAAAATCTGCGCACGGTGCTTTTGCAGATGCGTCTGATGGACAAATACCCCGAATTTACCTACTGCCACACCCAGCCCTTCCTCTATGAAACGCTCCGGGACCATTACCCCGAGGTGTTCCGGGAACTGAAGGAAAAGGTCAAGGCCGGGCGCTTCGAGCCGGTCGGCGCCATGTACGTCGAGCCCGACTGCAACATCCCGAACGCCGAAAGTCTTGTGCGGCAATGTCTCTACGGCCAGCGCTTTTATGAGGAGGAATTCGGCGAGCCGGTCGACACCTGCTGGCTGCCGGACGTGTTCGGCAACTCCGCGATCCTGCCGCAGATCCTTAAAAAGAGCGGCGTCGACTACTTTGTCTCCAACAAAATGAGCACGTGGAACGACACGAACCGCTTCCCGCACAATTCCTTTATCTGGCGCGGGCTTGACGGCAGCGAGGTATTCGCCAGCGTCCCGCCCACCCACTTTATCAGCTGGAACGAACCGAGTCAGGTCGCGGAAAACTGGGCGGCGTATCAGGATAAAAACAGCGGCGTCGAGACCTTGCAGATGTTCGGCTACGGCGACGGCGGCTCCGGCGCGACCGAGGAAATGGTCGAACTCATGCGCCGGATGGAGAAGCTGTCCGCCCTGCCCGAAACGCGGCACGTGACGGCAAAAACCTATCTGCACGAGAATTTTCCGCCCGAAAAGGACCTTGCCGTGTGGGAGGGCGAACTCTACCTCGAAATGCACCGCGGTACCTTTACCACCAAGGCGCGGCTTAAAAAGTTTAACCGGGAACTCGAAGAAAAATTCCGCGTCGCCGAGATCCTGTCTCTCTTCGGAAAAAACCGCGGCGAATACCCCGCCGGGCGGCTGCGCGCGCTTTATAAAAAATTTCTTTTGCAGCAGTTCCACGACATTTTGCCGGGCTCGCACATCACGCCCGTCTTTGAGGACGCGGTGAAAGACCTGACC
>CAMVBD010000381.1 GCA_947165615.1 uncultured Clostridia bacterium
ATTTTATTGATTTTATCATATTTCATCCGCGATTGCAACCGGTTTCGGTAAAATCACCGGTTCAGCGGGAAAGCGGCGAAACGGAGACCGCAAGCAGGTCCGGCGCGACGGCGGTTTTTTCGGCAAAGCGCACTTCCCCGTCGTTTGAAAGCGTCAGAACGTTTTCCCTTTTTTGCAGGTCGACCGTCACGGTGACGGTCGACGTCGTCTCGCGGCTTTCGGTATTGCGGCACCAGACGCGGGACGCCCGCCCGTTGACGGTCAGCGTAAAGTACGCTTCAATGAGGTCGACGTTGTAGGCGTGGAAGCCGCCCTCCTGATTGTTGGAATAGGTAATGGTCAGGCAGGTCGGCCCCGCCTTTTCGGCGGTCACGGTAAACAAAGCCTCCCCTCCCTCGGACGAAATGCCGACCAGCCGCCCGTCTTCGATCCGGCAGCCGGAGAGGGTCAGGTCTTCGGGATACAGGGTCAGGGGAATATCGGCGTCCTCAAACACGGCGGTAAGACGCGTCCCGCCCGTCGTTTCAACGAGATTGAGCCCCTGCCGCAGATACACGGCGGAAGTCGCCGCTTTGTACCCGTTGACCGTAAAAGCGGGGGCGTCGGACGAGAGCCGGTAATATCCGTTTTCGGGCGCGACGGCGAGAAACGCCGCTCCCGCATCTGTGGAACGGTCCGCGTCGTACAGGACGGCGACCGCCGTGTCAGCCACGGGGGTCACGACCACGCTGTCGAGCACATAGGTGCCGGTGTTATTGGTAAACGTGAGGGTGTTTTTGCCTTTTTTGAGCTCGGCCTTTACGTGCAGGACGTCGGTAAACTCGCTGCGGACGGTGTTCCGTAGGGTCAGGATCTGTGCGCTGCCGTTTACGTCGAGGTTCACTTTGCCGCTGACGCGCCCGTCGGCGCCGCCGAGGTCGTTATGCTTGCCGTAGACGATCGAAAGATCGTACATCCCGGCCTTTTCGACCCTGACGGTCAGGCGCACGCCGTCGCCGGGGGCTTCCATGCCGCCGACCATGCCGGCAATCTCGCCGGTCGTGGCGTAGGCGGAGTCGTACGTGTAGGCGTTTCCGAGCAGCTCGCCGCGCTCGGCCTCGTACCGCACGGGCAGGTCCTTGTTTTTGACCGCCGCCTCGCCCGTGGCGGGCGTCACCTCGATATGATACACGGCGTCGGGATCGGCGGTCGGAAGCTTGACGGTGAGCGTCGAGCCGAGGACGTTCATGTCCTGCTCGAAAAGGAGGGTCGGGGCAAAGACCTTGCCGGTCAGCCCCAAAAAGGAAACGGACTCCACCTTGACACGCACCTTTTTGCCGATGCTGGTCGCGTCCGTGTTTTTGATTTTGATTTGATAGGAATAGTCCGCGCCGCCGGTCAGAATGCTGATTTTGTCCTTTTTGTCCGAAACGCAGCCGAGGGCGTTCAGGTGCTTGTGGCGCGCCGCCCGTCCCTCCCGGACGGCCTTGCCAAAGTCCTCGTGAAAGAGGTCGCGGATGGTTTTGTCCATGCGCGTGCCGTCCATGTCGGCGTACCAGCGGTACAGCCACCAGCAGGCGTTGGGGGACACACCGTCGGCGGAGTTGTCGTTGAGGTTATTGGAAAGCCGCCAGTAGGCGATGTTGCCCCAGACGCCGCTCTCCTCGATCTGATAGATATAGCGGAACATTTTGGCGGGGTTGCCGCACTCCTCCATGGTGCCGTATTCGGTCACGATGATCGGAAGTTCGGAAATGCCGAGACGTTTTTCCAGATCCCGGTATTCGGCAACGTGCAAATCCCACGTTTCGGCGCTACGTTCCCCGAGTTCGTGATAAATCATGACGTCCGGGACGCAGTCGTGCAGTACGCAGTAGGACAAAAAGCCCTCTTCCTTCCACAGGGCGTATTCGCAGTACCCCGGCCCGCCGATGAGCGCGTCGGGATGGACGGACTTTACGGTCCTGTAGGTCTCCTCCCACGCCTTATAAAAGGTCTGCTGTCCCGCCTCGTCAAAGGCCGTCCAACTGTCGTCGGTCCACGTGCCGAACCACACGCCGTTGTCGCACTCGTTAAACAGACAGTAGACGAGCCGGTCGGCGTAGTCCTTTGTTTTGAGCGCCTCCACCTTCTCACGAACCTTCGGCAGATAGTCCTCCCGAAGAAACGCCATGGGATCGTACGTCCCCGCCCGTCTCTTTTCAAAAATGGCGTCGTTTTCGTAGTACCACGTGGAATAGGCGTCCTGCAGATAGACGACAAGCCAGTCGGCGGCGTCAAGATTCCCCGCGACGTGGTCGACGTCGCCGATCGGGTGCTGCAGGCCGTCGATGACCTTTTGCGAGACGGAGGCGATATCCAAGCTCTCGACCGTCAGGCGGTCCGGGACGTTTTCCTCCGCAAGCCCGTACAGATGCCCCGACGCGCGCGAGGACATGGGGACGCCAGTCCCGGCGTCAAACACCACCGTCGGGACGAAGCCGAACCGGAACGACCCGAAAAACAGGGACAGGATTACAAAGAGGGAGGTGAAGAATTTCATGACGGTCTCCTTTGAAGGATGGAAATGCAAAATGCAGAATACAGAATACAAAATTTCGGTGGCGGCCGGAGCCGCATCATAAATCGTGGCTCGTGGCTCGTTCCTCGTGACTCGCGAG
>CAMVBD010000382.1 GCA_947165615.1 uncultured Clostridia bacterium
TGAGGGCGAAGAAAGAGGCCGCAAGCTGCCTCACCGTTTTTTTGCGCAGGAGACTGCGCCGCGTGACGGCGGAGCCGACAAGTTCCGCCGCCGTTTTAAAAAGCGCGCGGCGTCCGGCGCGGCTGCCGAGCCCCTCCTTAACGCGGAAGGCGAAAATGTTCCAGGCGTCGAGTTCCCTGCCCTGTTCAATAAGCGGGGCGTAGTTTTCGTAGTCATGCAGCGTACCGTGAGGAAAGGCGTCCGGCCGAAGATACGCGCTGTCGAAGAGATAGGAAAAAGACTGCCCAATGCCGGTCACAAACACGATCAGCGCGTCTAGCTTGCGTTCAGATTCCCTGGAAGCCATCGCCGTTTTCTCCCCTTACTTTTGTTTTTTCAGACGTGCGGCAAGCAGCCCGGCTGTCGTTCCCGCTGCGGCAAGGAGCGCGCTTGTGCCGAGGACGGTATACTTTGTCGCGGCGCTCTCGTCCGCATCCCAGAAATACCGGACGCGCGATAGGGCGCCGTCCCCGCAGAGATCCTTATAGGTATAATAAGTCGTTTGAAACGCGTCAGGTTCATCCGCGCGAAGCGTAAAAAGCCGTACGCCGCGTGTTTCCTCTGCCCCGTAGCAGCGGAAGGACGCCGCGCCGCTTTGGATAAAGCGCAGCCCGTCCGAAACGCCGTCGAAGCAGTTGCGGTGGTCATGCCCGAAGACGAAGGCGCGCACGTCGCCCTGGTCCTTCACAGCTTCATACAGCCCGAAGGGGTCCTCCCCCGCGCTGACCGATTCACCGAGATACCCGCTCGCCTTTTCGGGGTCGAGGCGCACAAAGCCCTCCCCGTCTTTTATCGCGCCGGGATCGGTTTCCCGGCAGGGGACAAGAAGGTCCTTTGTCTGCGGCAGCGGCACGTGCAGAAACATCAGGGACGGCACCGGTACGCCGCCGTTTTCTTCACATAGGGCGGCCGACGTACGCCTGTACCACCGTACGGTCTCCTCCTTGATCTGCCAATATTGCCCGGTCGAATCGTTCCACGCGCTGTCAAGCAGCCAAAGGTTCCACGCCGTTCTTCCGTCGCGCGTGCAAAGCGGGATGTGATAGGTGTCGCAGTCAACGTTTGGATCCGTTTCGTTCATCGGCAGACAGCGGGGATAGGCGCGATAAAGGGCGAACTGCGCCTCTTTTGTCACGTCGTTCATGTCGTCGTGGTTGCCGTAGATCATGGCAAACGGCACGTTCCTTTTGTCGACCGGCAGAAGGATATGCCGCAGCGACCGGCGCATCTGCCGCAGCGTAAAAGCCGGGCTTTTGACAGACTGGATGCGGAAGGGACCGACGTCCAGCAGGTGGTTGCCGAGGGTGTTGTCGCCGGTAAAGAGGACAAGATCGGGAGAGAGCCGGTCATAAGCCGCGTCGAGCATTTTGAGCATGGCGCGGCGCGGGTGCACCGTCCTCCCGGAAATACAAGGTATTGGGCTCAGTCGAGGGCATTTTGTTCCTCCTTTTTCCTGTCCGCCGCATTTTTGACGGCCTCCGCAGCCGCGGCGCGGCGTTCGTTGAGTTCACGGTACATCCGGTCGCGGGTCGGCCGGTCGACGTTGAACCAAAACATCGGGATCATGCTTGAAAGGACAAGGATCGCCGGCAGGAGCGTTGCCATGGCAAAGATCCATTTCTGCGCGCGCTCCGGCTGCTCCCGCCCCTCGGTATAGGCGGTCTGGTCGTAGCCGATCCAGTCCTTATAGCGCGGCTGCAGCACGCCGTTTACGCGCCCCGGGATCTTGCAAATGAAGGTGCTGGCGGCAGACAGCATGGCCTCATTCCGGTAGCCGCATTTCCATTCGAGGTAGTCGTTGCACTCGTTGCGGATCTCGTCGCCCGAGATGGAGCGCACGCCCCAGAAGGTGGCGTAGATGATCTCCCACACCGCCGTGACGGGCAGCATGGCAAAGCGATTTTGGAAAAATCGCTTGCCTTCTTTGTCGCGCAGGAACATTCCATAGAAGAAAAGCGGGATGTAAAAGGATTTTGCGAAGGTCTGCCCCACCATATAGAGCGTACGGGTGGAGAAGCGCGAGGCGAGCTTGTTGTAGTTTGCGAAGCCGATGGGCTGGAAGAAGAACGACGGGATACCCGCCACCGTCTCAAAGGTCGTCCAGTTGAGGACCTGCCGGTAGTAGTCGTTGGTGGTAAGGCCCGTGCCAAAAGAGCCGAGCGCGTTTGAGAGCATATAGACGAGCACCGGACGGTGGGAGAGCACGACCTTCAGACTCTGCAACAGCTTCGGGCGTTCGATCTTCTGATGTACGCGCTCCTTCGCGATGGAGGAATACCACACGATCACAGCGCCCGAAAATGCCGCTGTCAGCGGACCGACCGTCAGGATCGAGCGACGGATCATCTGATCCGTCGTTTTCGTCCCTGTAGAAACGACGCCGTTTTTGATGACGTCAAGGAGGATCTCGATCAGGATGTCGGGAAGCCGCGAATAGATGATGCTGAAATAACTCGATATCGCAAGCAGCCGCCGCCTGTCGGAGGGGTACGGCGTAATCGTGGAGAGGTAGCCGTCGATGGAAACATTGCGGATATTGCTGAAAAACTCAAGCGCCATGTCCACCGCCGCGTAAGCGAAAAACTTTGGAAGGAAT
>CAMVBD010000383.1 GCA_947165615.1 uncultured Clostridia bacterium
GGCGGGCGCGCCGTTGTAGGTGAGGTCGCCGGTGCGTACCAGCGCGCCGTTTTCGTCAAAGACGCCCATTTCGCCCGTGGAGTAAATGATAAAGGTGTGCCCGTTCCAGAGTTTTCCGGTGTCGCACGAAACGTAATCGCCGAGCTGTTTCGCGATGGGCGTGAACGCGGAGCCGTACTTTGTCAGCAGGTAGGCGTTTTTGGTCACGGTCGCAATGGATTTCGTCGCGATGTCAAACGAATAAAAAGAGACTTTGATGCTGCCGTTCTCCAGCGGTTCCTTAATGACAAAGAAGATGCCGGAGGGGAAGGGGATCAGATCCACAATATCAAGGCTGACGATTTTAAGCATTGGTTTTTCCCCCGTTGCCGTTGTTTTTAATGATATAAGAAAGCGTCATCAGCGAATCGCTTAAATGCACGTTCGCCACGTTTGCCTGCGGGTACTTCCCGTGGATGTCGTAGTGTGAAAAATTCCAGAAACTGTCCAGCCCCAAAAGGATCAGATCGTCCACAAGGGCGGGCGCTTTGTCCTGCGGCACGCACAAAATCGCCATTCTCGGACGGTTTTTCATGCAGAAATCCGACAGTTCCGCCAGCGGACGGATCGGCACGCCTTTGAGCTTCATGCCCCGATACGCCGGGTCCGGATCGAAAATGCCCGTCAGGGAAAAACCCATCTCTTCAAAATGCATCTGACTTGCCACGGCTCTGCCGAGATTTCCGGCGCCAAGCATGATGGCGGAGGTCAGGTCGTCAAGCCCCAGAATGACAGCCATTTCATTTTTCAGCTGTTCCACGTTATATCCGTAGCCCTGCTGGCCGAACCCGCCGAAACAGTTGAAGTCCTGCCGGATCTGCGAGGCTGTCAGCCCCATACGCAAAGACAGTTCCCCCGAACTGATGCGCACCGTACCGGCTTCCTGCAATTCGCATAAAAAACGATAATATCTCGGCAGCCGCGCGATCACGGATGCAGAGATCTCTTTTCGGTCTTTCATTTTATCACCGCTACCTATTTTATAAGATTTATTTTCGCAAGTCAATATCAAAACGGCGCACGGCAAAAATTTTTTGTCGACGCGTAAAAGACCTTCCGGCGGTAAAAATAGAGACAGAGGTCCGTATGGACGATCGGACCGAAAAACGGGAGGTATCAGATATGCAGGATTCTCTTTTTGATTTTGACGCGCCGTCGCCGTCGTGTGAGGAGCCGGTGCGGGAGGACGCGGACGGCGGCGGGGGAGAGACCGTGGTGACAGGTTTTTCATGCGGCGGAAAACTCTGCGTCGCTCTGACGGTCGTCGGTCAGATCGAAGGACACGTCGCGCTTCCCGCCGGCGTCAAAACGACAAAGTATGAGCACGTGATCCCGAAACTTGTGCAGATCGAGCAGGACGATCATATCGCGGGGCTTCTGATCCTTCTGAACACCGTCGGCGGCGACGTCGAAGCGGGCCTTGCGCTTTCGGAACTGATCGCCGGTATGACAAAGCCCACGGTCTCGCTTGTGCTCGGCGGCGGGCATTCGATCGGCGTGCCGCTCGCGGTCTCCGCCAAAAAGAGTTTTATCGTGTCCACAGCCACCATGACGCTGCACCCTGTGCGCATGAACGGCACCGTGCTCGGCGTGCCGCAGACGATGGACTATTTCCGCGACATCGAGGCGCGTATCGTCGGCTTTGTGACCGCGCATTCCGCGATATCTGCCGCCCGTCTGAAAAAACTGATGCGCGCCCCAGGAAAACTCGCAACGGATCTCGGAACCATTTTGCGGGGACAGGCGGCGGTTTCCGAAGGGATCATCGGCGGCGTCGGATCGCTCTCGGACGCCGTCGGGGCGCTTTCTTCCATGCTCGACGGCGCCTGACGCGCCGTTCCGGCGCCCTTTGTCCGTCAAATCTCCCCTTGAAATCCACGGAAAAATATGCTATTATGTAAAATAGTAAAATATTGACTTCAAATATAAAGGACGTTGTGAACATTGGCAAATAATCAGTCTCGATCCAATACGAGGACGAAGTCCGGCGCAAAAAAATCAACTTCCGGACGGTCCTCTTCCCGGTCTTCCTCCAAAAAAAAGACGGCAAATCAGACGCCTCTCGAGCGGCTTGTCCGTTCCAGGGAGTTTACGGCGACGCTTACCTTCCTGGCGGGTGTCCTGACGCTGCTGCTGGCCGTTCCGTTCGGGGCGAACGGGATCTGGGGGACGCTGCAGACCTTTTACTACGCGGTGCTGGGTCTTGCCGGCGCCGTGCTGCCGCCGCTTCTTCTCTTCTTCGGGGTCCTGCGCGTGCTCAACCGGAACAGTGGGAAGTTTGCGATCAAGAGTCTCGAAATTCTGCTGCTGTTTTTCCTGATCGGCGGAATGCTTTACGTGTTCAACGGCGTCCCGTTTGTGCAGAACAAGCAGGACGGCGGCGCGTGGACGTTCGGCAGCGGGATCTCGGTCCATTTTTCCGGCATGATGCACGACGAGATCGGCCCCATTGCCAGCGGCGGTTTTTTCGGCGCCCTGTTCGGCGGCTTTTGCTATATGCTCGGCAACAGCACGGCCCTTGCGTTCGTCCTCCTGCTCATCCTGATCCTTGCAGATCTCATGTTCCTGTTCGGGATCACTCTTTATAAAGTTTTT
>CAMVBD010000384.1 GCA_947165615.1 uncultured Clostridia bacterium
CGGCAGGAAGGATCCCGATGTCGCTGATTTTTGTGATCTCTTTCGCTGCCTCGACGGAACATTTTAAGATTGCGTTTTTTTCGTCTCCCGGCAGAGAGGGATCGGACAGCCAGGATGGCAGATCCAGAACAAGTTTTTTCACGGGAAATTCCATCAGGATCCCGGACAGGATCACCCGGATCTCATCTTCCGTCAGATGCAGACAGTTGACGGGAAATACCGGCGCAGAATACTTTTCGCGCAAAGAAGCGGCAAGATCCTGCGCCGCGGAGGATTCCGGATACACACAATTAAGAAGGATCACATACGGCTTATGGATCTCTTTCAGTTCCGAGATCACCCGCTCTTCCGCTTCCTCATATTCCTCTCGCGGGATTTCGCTGATCGAACCGTCTGTTGTCACGACAAGACCGATGGTCGCGTGTTCCGTAATAACTTTTTTTGTCCCGATCTCCGCCGCCATGTTAAATGGGATTTCTTCCTCATACCACGGCGTCTTAACCATACGCGGCGCATCGTTTTCGATATAGCCGATAGAGGACGGCACGATGTAACCGACACAGTCCACAAGCCGCACCTTAAGAGAAACGGACGCGTCAAGCGACAGACTGACCCCTTTTTCCGGCACGAACTTCGGCTCCGTCGTCATGATCGTACGTCCCGCCGAGGACTGCGGCAATTCATCGATCATCCGCTCTCTGGCAAAATCCGCCGGCATATTCGGTACGATCAGCGTCTCAAAAAACTTTTTGATAAAGGTTGACTTGCCTGTCCGGACAGGGCCGACAACACCGATATAGATATCGCCGCCCGTGCGAAGCGCGATATCCCGGTAAATACTGGTATCCGTCATAAAAAACCTCCGTTGCTTCATTATTCAATAGAATATATGAAGACGGAGGAAAGATTATGACTTTATACTTGGACAACACTCTTATATTTCGGACCGGAACTTACGCACTTTATAACCGGCGTCCGAAACGGCTTTTATGACCTGCGTTTTGTCGACAGGGGCGGAAAGCCGCACTTCGGCTGTTCCTTTTTCATAACTGACGTTTTGAACCTCCAACCCGTCGATTTCCGAAAGAGCGGCGCGCACACGGTTTTCGCAGTGCTCACACATCATTCCTTTGATCAGGATCAGCTGGTTCCCCTGTTCGAGCCCGGTTGTTTTTACGGTTTTTTTCTGTTTACGGGGTTTGTCCCGCTTCGTGTTATAGATCTTAAATAGGTTCAGCCGAAGCGCATTCATAACGACACAAAAGCTGGAAAGGCTCATAGCGGCGGCGCCGTACATAGGGTCCAGTTCCCAGCCGAAAACGGGAATAAAAACGCCTGCTGCAAGCGGGATCAAAAGAGCGTTATAAAAGAAAGCCCAAAACAGGTTCTGCTTGATATCGCGAAGGGTCGCCCGCGACAGGCGGATCGCTGCTGCGGCGTCTGTCAGACTGCTTTTCATCAATACAATATCCGCTGCGTCAACGGCAACGTCCGTACCGGCGCTGATCGCGATCCCGACGTCCGCGCTGGTCAGCGCAGGGGCGTCATTGATTCCGTCTCCGATCATTACGACCTTGCCGCTCTGTTTATACTCGCGCACAAAGCGTTCTTTTTCATTTGGCAAAACACCGGCGATCACACGGTCGACACCCGCCGGTTTTCCGATCGCGGCTGCGGTTTTTTCATTGTCTCCTGTCAGCATGACAACTTGCAGTCCCATAGAATGCATTTCGCCGATCGCTTTTGCAGAATCCTCCTTGATCACATCCGCAACGGCGATCAAACCGAGATATCTGCCGTCTGAAACGAACAACAAAGGCGTTTTACCGGAGTCGGCAAGTTGTGTTGCTTTTTTAATAACTGCATCCGGGACGGTAAAGTTTTCAGAAATAAATTTAACGCTGCCGGCTTTACTGACTGCGCCTTCGACTTTTGCTTCCACGCCGTTTCCGGGCAACGCCTGAAAATCCGTTACGGGAACAGACTCGACGCTGCGGTTTTCCGCATAGGAACACACGGCTTTTGCCAGCGGATGCTCGCTGGATCTTTCCAAAGCAAAAGCGATTTTAAGGAATTCAGCTTCTGAAAGACCGTCGGCGGGGATTACGTCCGTTACGTTTGGTTCGCCTTTTGTGATCGTACCTGTTTTATCGAGGACAACCGTATCTGCGCGGCCGGTCTCTTCCAAGGAAACCGCGGTTTTGAATAAGATCCCGTTTTTCGCCGCGACGCCGTTACCGACCATGATGGCGACGGGAGTGGCGAGCCCCAAAGCACAGGGGCAGCTGATCACAAGCACGGCAATTCCGCGTTCCAAAGCATAGCCGAGATCCCCTTTTGCGATCAGCCAAACAGTTGCCGCGATAAGCGCGATTCCGATAACGACAGGGACAAAAACACCGGATACTTTGTCGGCTGTTTTTGCGATCGGCGCCTTCGTGGCGGCTGCGTCGCTGACCATTTTGATGATTTGGGAAAGCGTGGTATCCTGACCGACCCTTGCCGCACTGCACGTGATAAACCCGCTTTGGTTCACGGTCCCGGCAGAAACAGAATCACCGACGCTTTTATCGACGGGAATGCTTTCACCGGTCAACGCCGAC
>CAMVBD010000385.1 GCA_947165615.1 uncultured Clostridia bacterium
ATAATCCCGGAATGAGTATGGTTGCGGTTGAGGACGGCAAAATCGTCGGCACGGCCGGCGTCGACAGGGTCGGCCGGCAGGACAAAATCAAGCACCGCGCCGAATTCGGCATCAGCATCTTAAAGGAATGCTGGGGGCTCGGGATCGGCAGGGCGCTTACGAAGGGGTGCATCGAATGCGCGAAGGCGGCGGGATACGTCCAACTGGAACTGGAAGCCGTCGCCGACAACGCGGCGGCGCTCTCCCTTTATAAAAGCGTCGGCTTCCGGGAATACGGCAGAAACCCTTTGGGCTTTTTGACCCGCGGCGGCGACTGGCAGGCGCTGGTGCTGATGCGCCTGGAACTGACGTAACATGAAAAAAGACTGTGTATTGTACGTCCACGGCAAGGGCGGCTCGGCGGACGAAAGCGGGCATTATATCCCGCTTTTCCCGAACGCGGACGTCTTCGGTCTCGATTACAAAGCGGATACCCCGTGGGACGTGGGGGAGGAGATCCGCACCGCCGTAAAGAATCTGAGAAAATCGTACCAAACGCTGACCCTCGTCGGGAACAGCGTCGGCGCGTACTTCTGTCTTTGCGCCGGGATCGGATCGCACGTAGGCAAAGCCTATTTCATTTCCCCGGTTGTCGACATGGAGCGGCTGATCCGCGGGATGATGGCGCAATCAAGCGTGACCGAAGCGCGGCTGCAAGCGGAGGGCGTCGTTCCGACTGCTTCCGGCGAGCCCCTTTCGTGGGAATATCTCACCTACGTCCGGGCGCATCCGGTCCGCTGGAACGCGCCGACCTGTATTTTGTACGGCGAAAACGACGCGCTGATCCCACGCGACGCGGTCGAAGCGTTCGCAAAAAAACACGGCGCCGCCCTGACGGTCATGCCGGGCGGCGAGCACTGGTTCCACACGGACGGGCAGCTGCGCTTTTTGGACGCGTGGATCCGGCAAAACGAAGAACAAAACGGAGGAAGTCTATGAGGATCCTTGTCTTAAACGGCAGCCCCAAAAAAGAAAACAGCGACACGCTGCTCATCACCCGCGCGTTTCTTGCCGGTATGGAAGACGCTGCAAAGCAGGAAGTGCGGCTGATCGACGTCGTCGACCGACATATCGAATACTGCACCGGTTGCTTTTCCTGCATGCAAAACGGCGGGACCTGTATTCACAACGACGATATGCGGGAGATCCTGGACGCCATCCTTTGCAGCGACCTGCTGCTTTTCAGTTTCCCGCTTTACTGCTACGGCATGCCCGCGCCCCTGAAGGCGCTTATAGACCGTACGCTCCCGCTCTCGGGCATGGCCATGCAAAAGGTCGGCGACCGGTACGAGCACGTCGGGCAGGCGGACTTTTCGGGACTCCGGTATCTGATGATCTGCGGCTGCGGCTTTCCGAACAGCCGTCAGAATTTCGAGCCTGCCGTCGCGCAGTTCCGGCTTCTGTTCCCGTCCGGGCATACGATCCTGACCGTCCCGGAGGCCCCGATGTTCAGCGCCCCCGAAGCCGCCGTCGTGACGGCGCCGCGGCTGGACCTCGTCCGGAAAGCGGGGCGGCAGTACGCCGAAACCGGAATGATCGCGCCGGCCCTCCTCGAACAGATCGGCTCCCCGATGATCCCGGAGGAACAATACGCTGCCATTGTCAACGGCGGGTTTGATCCCCTTGAAAAAAAATGACCGGCACGGTTTTCGCACCGTGCCGGTTTTGCGTATTCGGATTTTCAGCGAACGCTGTCGACAAGGGAGATAAACGCGTGGGCGACCGCGGAGGCCGAATGGAAGGAGGACGCCGTGATCTCTTCGTTTTCGGTCAGGTACGACCGCACGTCGTTGTCGGGAATGACGTAGCCGATCTGGTCGTTTGTCAGACCGAAGCACAACAGTACTTGGGTGTCCGTCACGTCCGCCAGCGCCTGGTAGGTCCAGCCGTCGCCGGTCCAGCTTCTGTCGGCGGGCGTCACGCCGCCCCACAGCAGTTCGGGCGCCAGTTCGCCGGGCGCGATCATGACGCCGACCTCGTTTCCGAGTTCCATGTAGCCGACCTCCGTCACAAGGACGTACCCGAGACCCTTGCGCTTGACGACGCTGTTGATAAGTCCTTCGCGCACGGCGAGGATCAGGATCTCGTTGTCGGCCTTGACGTCCAGCTCGCGGAGCTTGATATTGAGAACGGGATCGAGCTTCCGTTCGCCTTCAATGCCGAGGAGCTTGTCGCCGAGGGCTTTGCCGAAGGCCCTGACGCCCGAGGTATCCTCAACGTCCTCATAGACCAGCGTCCCGTAGTCGCCGGTGATCGCCAGCTCCGCGCCTTCGACAAACACGACGTCGGCGCCGGTCTGCTCCTTGATGTATTTTTTCATATAGTACGGATAGTCGCCGCTGAGCACGTCGGGCGCCGCGCCGAAGCCGACGCAGTGGATGCCAGCCTCACACACCCAGATCTCGCTGCTCCCGTCGTCCGGGACAAAGCGCAGGCGGTGGATATTGCCGTCAAAGGTGATGGGCTCGCGCTTGTCGTGGATGAGTTCGGCGGCGTCGGCGCTGCCGTAGTAAAGGGAGCCTTCCCGCATGTCGCAGACGGC
>CAMVBD010000386.1 GCA_947165615.1 uncultured Clostridia bacterium
AACGCCAACATCGACGCCCTCAAAGCCATTTCCGAAATCAACGAGGCCGTGTGCATCAACGCCGGCACCGAGGACATCGCCTATCAACTCCGTCAACTGTTCAACGCCAATATGTAAGCCCGAAAGGAGAATCCCCATGTCAGATTTTGTTTTGGAACTGCCCAATGAAGAAGAGATCAAGGCCAAGGTCGTCGAGGACCTTGCGCCCACCGACGAAAAGAAAGCGCAGATCGACGCGCTGGTCGAGACCACCGGCGCCAATATCGTGGCCGTGGATCTCGGAGATCTCAACTCCCGCCATGACTGCGTCGCCGCCATCGACAACTTCGGCGTCGAGACCCTGCAAAAAGCGGAGAGCAAAAACGCCATCCTGCAAAAGCGGATGTACCGGTTTTCCGAGGCCGGCGGCGAGACCGGCGAAGTCTCGAAGGGCCTTGCCGACCTGACGATCAAAATGCGGGACCTCGACCCGTCCAAGGTCGACTTTCTCAAGACCGGCACGCTCGGGCGTATTTTTAACCCCGTGCGCCGCTATTTTGAGCGCTACAAGACCGCCGACGCCGAGATCGCGGACATCGTCAAAAGTCTGGAAAACGGCAAAAAGACGCTGATCGACGATAACGTGACCCTTGAACTCGAGCAAAGCGGCATGCGGGACCTGACGCGGCAGATCGCGGAGCATCTGGAAGTTGCCGAACGCATGGACGCCTACGTCGAAAACGGCGTCCAAAATCTGGAAGCGCAGGGCGGCGAAGACGAAAAGGTCGCTTTCCTGAAAGAAGAGGTCCTCTATCCGCTGCGCCAGAAGATCCAGGATTTCCGCCAGCTCGAGGTCGTCAACCAGCAGGGGATCGTGGCCATGGAGATCATCCGCCGCAACAACAAGGAACTCATCCGTTCCGTGGACCGCGCAAAACTCGTCACGGTCTCGGCGCTGCGCACCGCCGTTACGGTCGCGGGCGCTTTGTATGACCAGAAGATCGTCCTCGAAAAGGTCAACGCCCTGAATGAAGAGACCAACCGCATGATCGCGGCGACCAGCAAAATGCTGAAGGAGCAGGGGACCGAGATCCACAAGCAGGCCGAACAGGCCGGCGTCTCCGTCGAGACGCTCAAGGCCTCCTTCAGCGACTGCATGCAGGCGCTGGAAGATATCAGCACCTACAAGCAGCAGGCGCTGCCGCGGCTCAAGCAGAACATCGAGGACTTCCGCGCCCTTGCCGAAGAAGGCGAAAAGCGCATCACCCGCCTCGAAAACGGCGTGTAAGCGCGTTCTCTCAGCAAATACAAAAACCGACCCGTCGGGGGAAACCCCGGCGGGTCGTTCGTATGTCCGATTTTTCCGTATGCCGCCGCTTATTTGCGGGTCAGGCGGTAGTCATTGTCGTCCTCATAGGCGTAGATCTCAATGGTGTTCTCGTCGATCACCGTAATGTCGTACACGTCAAGGAGGATCTCGTTGTTTTCATCGGAATAACCGTAGGTGTAGTCCCGCAGGCAGAAGAACTTGGTGTTTTCCGGCTTTTCGGGCCACGGGACGTTGTATTGGGTGTGGAAATTGTCCGCCGCGGCGTCTTTGGTGACGTTGAAATAATAGGCGTCGTCGGAAGTGGACCAGTTGCCGGCCAAAAAGCCGAGGATCACGTTCTCCTCCTTCATCAGATTATAGATCCAGTCGGTGCTGAGAAGTTCCGTGAATCCCTCTTTCGCGTCGGAATAGAAGGTCCAGTCGGGCCGGCTGCCGTCCGCCATCCAGGTAAAGACCTGCCGGATGGACTTTGTGCGGCCGACAGATTCGGGCAGGACGGAAGACACGGCAAGGGCGCGGGGGGCGTAGATGTTCCGCCAGTCGCTCAGCGGCGCGTCGATATTGCCGTTGATGCAGTCGATGACGAGGTTATAGATCGGCATGGTCTGGCCTTCGGTCGGTTGTACGTTGTCGGCGAATTCATTGGGGTCCCCGTCGCCCTCCAGAACGGCGCTCGCCCATTCTTCCACAAGGACGTCCAGTTTTTCGGCTGCGTCCGTGCTGCCGTTCTGCTCAGCCAGTTCCGACAGGGTGAGGTAGGCGAGCCGGTACTCCCCGTTTTCAAAGGCGGCCATGGCGGCGTCGTAACGGATCTTCGCCATCCTGTCGGCGCTGTCTTTGTAGCCGTCCAGCGAGAAAAAGTCCTCGTACGCCTGCTGGAAGTTGCCGTTGTCCATTTCGTCAAGCGCCCGCTGGTACCGGATCTCCAGACAGAGATCCCGGCTGTCGCGGTAGTCGCCGAGGTCGGACAGGATCGAAAGCGCTTTGTCATAGTCCTGCCGGGCAAAGGCCTCCTGCCCCTGACGGTAACGGACTTCCTCCAGCATTTCTTCGGCGTTTTCGTAGTCGCCGAGGTCTTGGAACATGCTGTACGCGGCTTCGTAATCGCCCGCTTCCAGCGCCTGTTCGGCTTTTTTGAACTGGCGGGAGTCCTTGGTCAGATAGATCCCGAGGAACGTCCCGAGACCGGCAAGGACCAGCGCGCCGACAAGAATGCCGACGACAAGGCCGGTCTTCTTTTTTTTCTTCTTTGCGGGAGGGGCG
>CAMVBD010000387.1 GCA_947165615.1 uncultured Clostridia bacterium
CTATATGGCATTGTATGTACACTAACTGCAACGGGATACCCATTTTGTATACTGCTTCTCATTCTTGTTGATCTATTTACGTTAGAATAGGCACATCTCATATATGATCCACTTGAAACAACATTTTGATTCAAATATGTATAAATCTGTGTAGAAGATGTTCCAGATGAAGTTATATTCATAATATCTGCAATATCACCTATGGAATGTGTCGAATTGGGATTCAGATAATGCTCAATCATATAAATACAAGCAGGTCCACAATAATAGTATACGCCCTGCGATATTGCGGGTATTGATAAATTATAATACTGTGTAGATGCGTCATATTCTTCAATTTCAGTCTCTGTTTCCGGATTGTCCAGTTCGTTTGCCTGCACACAAAACAAACAGGATAGAAGCATGCTGAAAGAGATAACGAATGAAAGAATTCTTAATACAGTTTTTTTGCTGAAGTACATCGTTTTTGACATGCTGACACAACCTTTCTCATATTTTTTTGATATCCTATTACTGTCTATTTTCCCTCCTTTCTATCCTCATCCTACCATTTAAAAACATCGTTGTCAATATATTTCGTTGAGAAAGGTATTGATTTATCCGAAATACTATGGTAGTGTAAAGATGTACCGGAAAGGAGTCGGTGGCTTGGAGCAGTTTCGGGACGAATTCAAACGCGGCGCGACGGAGCTTCTGGTCCTGCACATGCTGATGCAGGAGGATCAATACGGCTATCAGATCACGCACGCCTTTGAGGAAAAAACGAATGGCAATTACAAAATGGCGGAGGGAACGCTGTACCCGATCCTTTATAAATTAGAGGACGCGGGGCACATTACCGGCTACTCCGTCAAGGTCGGCGTGCGCCGGACGCGCAAATTTTATCACATTGAGGAAAGCGGAAAGCAGCGCTACCGCGAAATGCTGGCGGATTATCTGCTGATCACCGAGAACATTTTTAACATTTTGGGAAGGGAGTTTCCGAAATGACGTTCAAAAAGGAAATCAGAACATACATCCGGGAGATCCGATCCCTGTTGTTCGTACGTACAAAAGAGACCCGGCGCTTTGTACGGGACATGGAGGCTTCCATCACCGATTTCGTGGAAGAAAACGACGTGCGGGACATAAAAGCGGTACACGAGCAGTTCGGCACGCCAGAGGAGATCGCAAAAGCGTTTTTTGCCAAAATGCCGCTCTCCGACGTCAAAAGGCGCGTCCGGCTCAAACGGATCGTTGCCGCCGTGCTGCTGGCCGCGTTTCTCGTGTGGGCCGTCTATTTGACGATCCTGTTTGTTGAAGGCTTGAAAGAAGTAAACGGCTACGGTGTGGAAAGCGGTCCGATGACAGACGAGGAATTGTCTGTTTTGGATCCGCATCTGTATCAAGTCATTCATGCAACGGAAGGAGAAATGGAACCATGAAAAAAATATTTACGCTTATGCTTGCTGTTCTGCTGTGCGTCGCCGTCTTTCCGGTCGGATATGCTGCGCAGAGCAAGTCCCCGGAAAAACAATACGAAACCATTATTTCCGTAGAGACTTTCACTGATGGCAGTTACGGCGTTACGACGCTTTCTCAAGTCGGCAATATCGGGACAAAAGGAAAAGTCACGCACACTAAATCCTATACTTATTACGACTCCGACAATACTATGCTTTGGCAAGTCTATCTAATCGCAGCCTTCACCTATAACGGGACCTCCGCCACCTGCACCGTCGCATCCGTCGGTCACGAAATCTACAACAGCGCGTGGCAAGTGACAAGTGAGACGGCAAGTAAATCCGGCAATACGGCGACAGGAAGCTTTACGGTCAAGCGTTATCTCCTCGGCATCCCGATCAAAACGATCAACAAAACCCTGACCATGTCCTGCTCCCCCTCCGGCGTCGTGAGTTAATTTCAATTTCTTTCATAAAAAAACCGCCAAATCGGCGGTTTTTTTGATACCTTCGAATATCAATCGGATGAGGCCAGATCGACCTCCGGGTTCTCGTAGTAGTCGAAGCGCAGAACGAGGTCGTACAGGACGCCGGCGGAGGTGTCGCGCCGGGTCTCGAAATAGACCGTAAAGCCGTCCTCCCCGTCGGTCTCCATGACGATGCCGGAGGTTTCGATCTCCTCCCCGGCTTTGACGGCGTCCGAATAGGCTTCGGTGCGCCCGGTCAGATCGGTAAAGAATTCGACAAAGGGCTCCCTGTACCGGAAACGCGGATAGGTGTCCGTATCCGTCAGGACGGACAAAACTTCGCTGTAATGGTTTGTGACGGCGGCGTGCACGGCGGCGACAATCCGTTTGGCGTCACCCAGACGGTTCTCCGGCACGTCGGACAAAATGAGCGTGATGACGGCCCCGCCGTTTCGGAAAAAGAGGTCCAGCCGCCCGCCGTCCAGTTTTGCTTCGGTCGTATACTTGACCAGGTCCTCCGTCCGGCTTTTCATGACGTCCAAAAAGCCAGTCGGGTCGAAGCAGTCGGCGCAGTCCAGTTTTTCGGCGGTTTTCGGGATCGCAAGCAAAAAGGTCTCAAAGTCGATCAGCGGCGCCCGCCCGGGGTCGGTCGGCTCTTCGGAC
>CAMVBD010000388.1 GCA_947165615.1 uncultured Clostridia bacterium
GGCAAACAGAAAGCGGAGTTTTTTCATGCGTCAGGTCGTCTCCTTTGTTTTGTTCAGATCCCGCGGGCGCTTCCCCGTTTCGCTGCGGGAGTAAAGCGCAAAGGCCGCTTCGATCTTTTTGGCGAGTTTTTCGTCGGCCTGTCCGGGAAGAAGCCGCCACTGCCAGTTGCCCGAGGCGGTGCCGGGGGTGTTGATGCGCCCCTCGGGGCCGAGTTCCAGCCAGTCCTGCAACGGCGAAACGAAGAGGTTTGCCACGCTCGAAAGCCCCGCGCGCAGCATGCCGGTCGAAAAGCCCTCGCGGGAATTGAGGCCGAAGTAGCGGCGGGCGAACGCGAGCTGTTTTTTGTCGGCCTTTTCTTTCCATTCCAGCAGCGTCTCGTTGTCGTGCGTGCCGGTGTAGCACACGCAGTTCGGCGTGTAGCGGTGCGGCAGATAGTCGCTTTCACCCGTCGGGTCGCAGGCAAACTGCAGGACCTTCATGCCCGGAAGCCCCGAGTCCTTCAGGAGTTTATACACGTCCGGCGTCAGGACGCCGAGGTCCTCGGCGATGAATTCGACGTTTCTAAACCACGAGGTCAAGACGCCCACGAGGTCCATGCCGGGTCCCTCGATCCAGCGCCCGATCTTGGCGGTCTTGCTGGTATAAGGCACCGCCCAGTAGGACGCAAAGCCCCGGAAGTGGTCGATGCGGATGACGTCATAGAGTTTGGACGCGCCGTCCACGCGGCGGATCCACCAGCCGTAGCCGTCCTTTTTCATTTCGTCGTAGCGGTAAAGGGGATTGCCCCAAAGCTGGCCGTCCTCCGAAAAATAATCCGGCGGGACGCCCGCGACCTCCACGGGCACGTTCTTTTCGTCCAGTTGGAACCACTGCGGCTCGCTCCAGACGTCGGCGGAGTCCATGGCGACGTAGATCGGGATGTCGCCGATGATCCCGATCCCCTTTTTATGCGCGTAGACCCTGAGAGCGGTCCACTGCTTATAAAACGCATACTGGATAAAGCGGAACAGGTCCACGTCGTCTTTTAAGAGTTCGCGGTATTTTTCCACAGCCCCGGGGCGGCGCAGACGGACGTCCTCGTCCTCCCATTCCTGCCAGCTTTTCATGCCGAAATGACGCTTGAGCGCCATAAACAGGGCGTAGTCCGGCAGCCAGCGGGCGTTTTCGGCGCAAAAGGCGTCAAAGGCGGGGTCGTCCTTTTTCAGCGCCCGGCCGGCGGCTTTGCTGAGAATATCAAAGCGGTTTTCGTAGATTTTGCCGTAGTCCACGCGCAGGGGGTCCCGTCCCCAGTCGACGGCGCCGACCTCTTCTTCGGTCAGAAGTCCTTCTTCCATCAGAAGGTCCAGATCCACAAAGTAAGGATTTCCGGCGAACGTGGAAAAGGACTGGTAGGGCGAGTCGCCGTAGGACGTGGGGCCGACGGGAAGGATCTGCCACCAGCGCGCGCCTGCCTGTTCCAAAAAGTCCACAAAGTCATATGCCGCCCTGCCGAGCGTGCCGATGCCGTATTTTGACGGCAGGCTTGCCACGGGCAGCAGGATCCCCGCGGAGCGTTCGATCATATTGATTGCCTCTTTTCTCTTTCCTTAATAAGGTTGCGTAAATGCGTTCACGCGGAAGTCCCCGCGCTCGTATTTCAAAGTCAACTGCGAATAGCGGTAAGCGTCCGGATATTTTGCCTCGATCACAAACGTCACGGAATCGTCCGTAATATCGCTGATCGCCGTGACCGTAAAGCCCTTGTAGGACGGGTCCTTCTCCCGGTCCTCGACGGCGGCGTAAAGCGCCCCGTCCTTTTCGAGAAAGCGGTCGTAGGGGGCGGTCGCAAAGCCCTCTTTTGTGAACACCTCAAAAAAGTCCGCGGTCGCGTCGTCAAAGGTTTCGTAATTCGTGACCTTTGTGTAGATGGGAGACGGACCCGGCTCGTCGTAGTCGAGCTCCAGCCAGTCGGACGTAAACAGCACCTTGTAAAACGTCGCGGCGGCCTTTTCGTAGGCTTCCTCCGCCGCGGCGATCCAGCCGTCGGCGTTTCTCGGCGCCGTCCCCTCGGGCAGCAGGGCGTTGACCCCGGCAAGATCCGCGTCGGTAAAGCCCGTCGGCTCCTCCTCAGTCGTCCCCTCGCTTCCGGGCTCGGCGGTCGTTTCGGGCTCGGTGGTCGTTTCAGGGTCGGACGCCGCCTCGGTCGGTCCGGTCGTCTCCGCCCCGTCGGGCGCGGCAGCAGCGGGCGCCGCCGATTCGGTCGGCTCGGTCAAAACGGCTTCCCCCGTTCCGGGCTCTTCTCCGCCGCAAGCCGTCAGCAGCAGGCCCGCCGACAGCAGGAGCGCCAGCGTGGCGGACAGTCTTTTTTTCATCGTTCTTTCCCCTTTCCTGCCCCGCCGACGGCAAAAAGGGCCGAAGCGGGACATATATAGACAGTATAGCACAGTCCTTCGGTTTTTACAAGAGAAAAAAGCCCCCGAGCGGCGCCTTCCGTAAGGAAGTGCGCCGTAGCTAAATTCGCCTTACGGCGAGCTGAATTGACCTGCGGCCAGCTAAATTCCCTTCGGGAGCTAAATTCGCTTCGCGAGCT
>CAMVBD010000389.1 GCA_947165615.1 uncultured Clostridia bacterium
AACCTGCGAAAACAGTCAAGATTTCAGGAATTGGATATTGAAAATAACAGAACTCCATGATAAAATAATTTAGAATCTGATAGCAGAGGTTATATATGTTTTATGTGATTATGGATTTGGAATGGAACAATTCCTACAATAAATACCGCAAATGCTTTGTGAATGAAATCCTCGAAATCGGAGCCGTCATGACCAATGAAGATCTGGAGGTCATCGATACGTTTTCGGTGATTATCCGTTCGCAGTTGATTAAAAAACTTTCGGGCAGGGTCAAGAACCTGACGCATATTACAAATGAGGATATGACCTCCGGTATCACGTTTCAAAAAGCAGTTGCGGATTTTGAAAAATGGATCGGGAGCAGATCCTGCGTATTCATGAGTTGGGGCAATTCCGACATCCGGGTACTCTACGATAATTTCAATATGTTCTGCAAAGTCAACGGTATCCCATTCCTCACGCAATATGTGGATCTGCAGCGATACTGTCAGGCGTATATCGTCAGCGCCGGCAATCAGCAGATCAGTCTTGTGAATGCCGCCGTGGAAATGGGAATCGATATCTCGGACTGCAAATTTCACCGCGCTTTGGAAGACTCTCTTTTGGGGCTTCGTTGTCTGAAAAAATGCTTTGACAGGGACGCTGTCCTTAGCAGCGCTGTGATTTGTGACCGCACATTCTATCAAAAACTTCTTTTTAAGTCTTCCTATATCACCAATATCAATAATCCCAAAATCGACAGAACAAAACTTCAATGCGTCTGCGATCACTGTAAGGAACAAATGAAGCGGATGAGCGACTGGAGAAATATCAATCAAGCGTTTTCCGCCCTGTTTTATTGTCGAAACTGTGAGCGCCTTGTAAAGTATTCCGTGCGTTTTAAGGAGTATTATGATCGTATCGATACCAAAGTGATCGTATCGGAAATGAAAAAAAACGAAGAAAACGAATAAACTATCGAAAGAGAGCCTTCTCGTGAAAAAGAAACGTATTATCCTGATCGTAATAATTATATTGGCCATCGCCATTGTAACGTTTTTCGGACTGTATTTTGCGCGTATCCTGCCGGATGCCGTCAATGAAAAACTGGATCCGATCTTCGGAAGAAAGCAGGAAAATCCTTCCGAGTATATCCCCGTCGATCAACAGGAGGACCCTGCGGACCCCCCTGTGTTGGACCCGTATTTTGCGGACGACGTGTTTCCGAAAGACATGATCGGCGTATTTGTGGATCTTGACTATGACGTGAAAACTTTGCCCGGAGCGACGTACGGAGAACTGTATAATGAGGCGACGCTGTATTTCAGCGATTTCCGGAATTACAGAATCAATACCGTATTCCTTCGTCCGGATGTCGAGAACCGGTTTTCCGGTTTTACGGATTCTTACGGCAATGCCGTCGATATCCTGCGGGAATATATCCGCCGGGCGGATGAACAAAACCTGAAAAAAGTGCTTCAGCTCGATTCCTCGCTTCTGTTTGGGAAAAGCGGTGATCTGAATGCGGAACAGGCACTGTATTTCGTTACGAATTACGCCTTTGACGCTGTTATGCTCTGCCCGTCGGACGGAACGTCTGCCGCAGACGTCAACAAACAGGTTGCGTTTCTTAAAACCGCGCTGACGCCAATCGGATCAAACGCGCCGGATGTCGGCGTCCGTCTTTCGCCTGCGGTCGAGGCGGCGTATGATGATAACGAGGTCTCCGAATTGATGAACCATTCAACGCCGGATTTTGTAATGCTTGAAACCGGTTCGATTGCAGCTCCGGTCCCATTTACCAAAACGATGACCCGTTGGAATGCCATCGCCGTTCAGTTCCCGAATACCAGATTCTTTTGCGAACACAGAAACGATCGCGTGCTCTCCGGCGCGACGTGGAGCAACGCCTCCGAGATCGT
Source organism: uncultured Clostridia bacterium (assembly GCA_947165615.1). Taxonomy (GTDB): domain Bacteria; phylum Bacillota; class Clostridia; order Oscillospirales; family Acutalibacteraceae; genus RUG806. The sequence continues at coordinate 1,902 of CAMVBD010000389.1, forward strand.
GGAACAGATGCGCCTTCTTTGGGATTATGAGGGGATCAGCGGCAGCGCATTCCGTTCCGCCGCGACTCTGATTCAGAACAAGAGTTCCATGTCCCTTGTCTTGTCACGATTCCTTTTTGACGGCGAACTCTCAGACCTTACGGTAACGGATATCAGAATCGATCAAAACGGCGTCGTATTTATAAACGGGACGTCTGCCGCCGGTCATAAACTGCTGCTCAATGGACAAATGCTTTCAAACGGCGCTTCGTTCAACGTAACCAAAGCCCTGAATCCGGGTCTCAATCCTTTTGTCTTCCGCAGCTGCTCGAAGACGCTCCAATACGACGTTTATCACAACGCGCCGACTGCAGCCAACCGAATCGGATATACGGACCCTTCATCGCCTTACGTGGATAACGGGCTCGGGACTGCACAAATGGTCCGCATCAAAAACGATGATGTGGAAACACTCGGTTCCACCGAGGAAAAGGATACGTACCATGCGGATTATTCGACCCTTCCCGAAGGAACGATCGATTATCTGACCGGCATGGAACTTTCGGAAGCCGGCTTTATACGGTATAACCTGAAATCCGGGAATACGGTTTACGGCGTTAACTGTGAACTGATCGATAACGGCTTCATACTTCCGAACAATAAACTGATGCTGGACAAGGTG
>CAMVBD010000390.1 GCA_947165615.1 uncultured Clostridia bacterium
GTCAGGGAGCCGGTCTCGGCAAACCACCGGACCGGCGCCTCCCGCGTTTTCGGGAGAAAAAGCGCCGTCCCCCACGGGGACAGGGCGGCGGGCGCGTTTTCGTCGGGCGTCTCAAGCGCGTACGCGCCGTCCATCTCCGTCACGAGATAGGTCCTCGACCCGAAGCGGCAAAAGCCGAGCCCGTTTTCGCAGTCCTCCTTTTCCCACACGCCTGCCCCGGCGTCGTAGACGAAAAGAAGCCGTTTTCCGTCCTTTTTCGCGGACAGCAGGTACTTTCCGCCGTCGGAAAAGGCAAAGACGTCCGAAAGGTCCGCCGTCGAAAACACGGGGTCGAGAACGTAGGGCAGCGCGCCGTCGTAGACCGTGACGCCGGAGGAAGAAAGGTAGTAGAGCTTTTCGTTCAGCGACGCTACGCTCCCCTCGCACCCGGCCTTCACACCGCGCCCGGGGGCGACGGTCAGGCCGAAATCCTGCGGCGTAAAGCCCGTGACCCGGCACAGCGCGTCCTCCTTAAAAAAGACCAGTTCCTGTCCGACCGCCGCCGCGCCCGTAAAGGGACCGGGACAGCCGACGGAGGCGACCCACGGGTCCGTGGAGATCCCGGGAAAATCGTACCACTTCGTCGGGTCGCCGAGGGCGGAGGCGTAAATCTCGTTGAGCGCAGCGCCGAACTCGTCCGTCCCGAAGCGGCAGCCCCACAGGCGGTTGCCGTGCGCCAGACAGAAATCGAAGCGCGGAAAGACCCGCGACAGGGTCGCCCCGGACGGCAGCGACGTGCCCATGATAAAATCCCCGGTCAGGAGGATCGCGTCCGGCTCCGCCTTGACGACGGCAAACGAAGCGCGTCTTGAAAAGACGTCGGGGTCATAGACGTCAAGGGCGACGCGCTCGCCGGGGGACAGCCCGACGCCGAGCCCCGCGGCGGACACGCGCATGAACACCTCGCCGACGTCGTTCCAGACACCGTCCGAAAACGCGCGGTGGATCATTCTGCCGCCGGACAGGTCCAGCCAGTGCGGGTGGGCGGCGGGGTCGATGGGCGCGGTTTCGGCGATCCACATGTCCGGGGCGGAGACCGGCTCGTTCGTACCGTAGACCGCCCGCACCGCGGCATTCCCGCAATTCCGTTCAAGGGCGTCTCCCCCGCCAAACGGACGAACACCCCGTCCGGCACGACAAAAAAGTCCGCGCCGAAGGCAACGGCCCTGCGCCTCGGCTCCCCCGGCCGCAGAGACGGGATCGAAAGCGCCTGCCCCTTGCAGTAGACCCTGTTTTCGGTGCACACGACAAGCGTATCCCCGAGTCCGAGGACGTGGGTCACACGTCCGTCAAACGCGAAGTCCGAGGGCTCCTCCGCCCCGTACACCGCGCGCTTTTTTCGCACGCTCAAAAGCGGAAAGCGGTCGCTTGACAGGTTAAGCGCGTCCCGGAACGCGCCGGGACGCGGGACGGGGTCGGGCGCAAAGCCGAAAAACCGGTCTAAGCGCGTCTGCCGCTGCGGCAGAGACGACAAAAACGGCAGTCTCATGCGGTCACCTCCGGCAGTCTGACCTTCGGCTCGCGCCTGCGGCGGCGGGTCTTTAGCAGGTGCACCGCCAGCGCCTCGACGGCGTCGTTAAAGACGGCGGCGCCGTTCACGTACCGCCCGACGTCCCCGTTCAGACGGTCGGTCTCCGCCGCAAGGAATTTGACGTACAGGTCGTCGTACGGAAAGGGCGCAAGAAGCTCCGTCTCGCCCGTGAACGCAGCGTCGCCTGTTTCCGGAAAGCCCACGTAGAGACAAAACAGTTCGTTTTGCAGCCGTCCCTCCAGCCCCGCCAGCAGATCGCGCTTGACGGCGAACGGAAAGGCGTTGGGATTCAGAAGGTCAAAGCGCCCGATGGCTTCGTTTACGGTCATGTCAAGCCCTCCCGCGACATTTCGTCAATGTAGGAGTCGGCAGCGGTTTTCATGCGCTGGGACGACAGCACCACGGCGGCAAAGGGCTTCGGCAGCGCGACCGGCTCGCCCTTTTTGACCAGCATCCGCCGGCCGTTGACGGCGACGTACAGCGCGTCGTCGTGCTTCGATTCCTTTGGGATGAACACCGTTTCGGTCTGTTCGTTCAAAAACTTTTTGTTCACGTTCATCTTCCTTTCTCGGTCGCCGGCCGGCGATGTCCCGCCGACCGGCTGGGTTGATAGAGGCCAGAGGCCAGGGATAAAAGGGTGTTGGGTGTTGAGTGAGGAGTGAGGAGTGAGGAGTGAGGGGTGAGGAGTGAGGAGTGGAGGACGGGTGCGGGTCGCCGGTGGCGACCTCTCAGCCGCAGGCTGAGAAGCACCGACCGAAGCCGGCAGGCGAGACCTTCGTCCGTACCTGATCAAAATACGGCGAAGCCAAAGCACCGACCGGAACCGGCAGGCGAAACTCCATGGAGCAGAGGACGACAATTGCGAACCTGTAGGGGCCGACGCCCCCGGCGGCCCGTTTACCGGCGATTGGACAAAGCGCCGACCGAACCGGCAGACGAAACTCCATGGAGCAGAGGACGACAATTGCGAACCTGTAGGGGCCGACGCCCC
>CAMVBD010000391.1 GCA_947165615.1 uncultured Clostridia bacterium
TGAAGACTTTTTACGCACGCACGTCCCCGACTGAACGGAGGATTTTTATGGACAAGCGCATCCACATCGCCTACGGCTTTCACGTCAACTGCTACCACTCCTATCGCGGCGACACACCGGACGAAAAGGGCTTCGGCTCGGACATCCGCGTCATCCGTCACATTCTGAAACGGCTGGACGACCTCAACGCCGCCGGTATTCCCGTCAAGGGGACGTGGGACATCGAAAACTTCTTTTCCCTCGAAAAGATCCTGCCGGAATACGCCCCGGATATCATAGACGCCATCCGCCGCCGGACCGCCGAAAACGGCGACGAGCAGCTCATCATGGGCTACACCAACGGCGCGCTCGGCGCCATGACAAACGAGGAACTGGAGGCGTCCGTCTCCCTTTCGGTCACAAATCCCGCCGGGTCAGGCCTCAAGGACCTCTTTGGCAAATGCGAGATGATCGTCCGTCCGCAGGAGGTCATGTTTTCGCCGCCGCAGGTCCCGGTCTACAACAAAATCGGCGTCAAGGCCCTGTGCCTGTACGACTCCTGCGTGCCGTTCGACGCGTTCGGGACGCTCATAAAGCCCCTCAGTGAAGAGGAGCGCTATAACCCCCTGACCTTTACCTATAAAGGCGAGGGGCTGACCGTCATTCCCACCTGCTCCAACGCCGACGTCTGCGACGCCGGGTGCCTCCGGGCGCTGGTTAAAGACCTCAGACGACAGCAGGAGGACGGCAGGATCACAAAGGATCTTCTCATCTTTATCAATATGGACGCCGACGCCGTGTTCTGGGAGTCGCTGGACCTCCCCCTTGTCAAAAACCGCCTTGCCAATACCGACGGCATCCGGGGGCTGGTCAGCGAGGTTGCCGATCTTCCGTACGTCGTGTTTGACACGCCCGGCGCCTATCTGAAAACGCACGCTCCGGTGCGGGCGTTCACCTTCGGGCAGGACACCGCCGACGGCAACTTTACGGGCTACGCTTCCTGGGCGGAAAAGCCTTTTAACCGCACGCTCTGGACCGGGATCGAGCGCGCCAGAGTCTTTGAGCGCGTTTTCCCGGACGACGGGGCGTTTCTCGAGCGCCTGCGGCTATTGTCCACCACCCATTTCGGGCTTGCGACGCCGGTGCTCAACATCGCGCGGGAGCAAAAGGCCGAGGCGCTGCTCGAAAGCCTGTCCACCCATATGACCCGGACACACGGCCCTTTGACCGTACACACGCCAGCGGGCGTTTCGGCCGCGGCGGTACAGGTCTCCTGCAAGGACCCCGAACGCCTGCGCTTTGAGGGCAACGGGATCGGATCGTATACCGTCCTGCCGGCTGCCGACGGCGCCGCCGTGTTTTTCCGGTTTTCGGACGGCAAGACCGAACACGTCCTGACAGCGTCCTTTGCGGAGGAAGCGCCGTCTCAGATCCGGGTCTACCGGCTCGAAAGCGGAGACGAGACGGCGGTCTTTTCCGTGACCGGAGAACTTTTGTCCCTGCGCGTCGGCGGCGAGGAACTCGCCGGAAAGGGCTTTTTGGATTCCTATCTCACCTACAACGGAAAAAAGGTCCCCTTCGGGCAGCCGAAGGTCCTGCCCTGTCCCGTTTTCGGCGGGACCGGCGTGCGCCTTGCCGGAGAGATCCATCTGCCGGGGGAAACGTCGCCCGGAACCTACCGCTTCGATTTCTTTACGTCCGAAGCCGCGCCAGGCATCCACGTACTGACCGAGGTGCGCTATCCCTATACACCCGAGGGCGACGCCATTTCCACCGAAAACTCCACGCTCGGCCGCTTTACGGACAACAAGTGGGAGGAGGCCGCGCCGTTCGCCCTGACCCCGTCGCTTTCGGGGGACGTCCTTGTACACAAGCGCAACTTTATGCCGGAGACGGGGTCGTTCCGCGTCCGGTCGTACGCCGAGGCAAACCCCGAAAACCGGACGCTCGCGTCCTTCAACAACCAGCTGACCGCTGGGCTTGTCGGGCTTTCGGACGGCAAAAAGGGGCTGCTGCTCATAAACGCGCGCACGTTCCTGTCCTCCATGGCCTACTGTTCCATGCGGCTGGACGGGACGGGAAGCGTGACCATGAACCCGTTCGGCACCTTTACGGGGCCGCAGAGAAAGCACTTCAGCCGCTCCGGCGGCAAAATCCCGGACACCTATACCCTCATCGCCCCGCAGGGCAAAAGCCTTGCCCCCGCCTATAACGGCGCATATGAGCGCGCGCTTTTCCGCCTTTTGCCGTTTGCGGGCAAAACGCCGGACGCCGGGACGCTGAGCGCGGCGCTGTCCCTTGCCGACGGCGCGGTACTGAGCGCAGGCGTCGTCCCGTTTACGGGGCAAAACGCCGTCCCGCACAAAAACGACGGCGATGTGGTCCGCGTCAAAATGCGCTCGCCGCTTCTGACCGGCGTCAAGGGGAACCTTTGGCGCTACGCCGTCTCCGGCGCAAGGGCCCTTGCCTATATCATCAAACGCCAGCGGGCGGCAAAATGATCCTCTGCCGCCGTGAAAAGGAGGGATCTGCATGCAAAACGCCGGACAGGGATGCCTCCCGTCGGCAAAACGGAACGC
>CAMVBD010000392.1 GCA_947165615.1 uncultured Clostridia bacterium
CCGATGTTCCGCAAAAAGATCGCGGAGCCCTACTGGGTGCGCTACGAGTACGACCCCGCCCTGCAGGACAAGCCCATCCATCTCGCCAAGCACTCGGGGCAGGAGTTCGACCTCATCATCTCCGGCCGCCTGAAGGTACAGATCGGCGACAACGTCGAGTACCTCAGCGAAGGCGACAGCATTTACTACAATTCCTCCACCCCGCACGGCATGATCGCCGTGGACGGGCGCGACTGCCTGTTCGTCGCGGTCGTCCTCCCCGGCGCGGACGACACGCCCACCCGCGACACGCTGATCCCCGCCCGCTATTCGGGCAGAAAACTCATCTCCTCCAAATTCATCACCTGCGCCGAAAACGAAAACGGCTATCCGCTTTCGGTGGAGCTGCATGACGAGGACCGCTTCAATTTCGCGTTCGACATCGTGGACGCGCTGGCAAAGCGCGAGCCCGACAAGCTGGCGCTTCTGCACGTTTCGGCGGATATGACCGAGCGCCGCTATACCTTCAACGACGTCAAGCGTCTGTCCAACCAGTGCGCCAACTACTTCAAAAGCCTCGGCATCCAAAAGGGCGACCGCGTCATGCTGGTCTTAAAGCGCCACGCCGAATTCTGGTTCGCCATCCTCGGCCTGCACAAACTCGGCGCCGTGGCCATCCCCGCTACCAACCAACTGCAGGCGCACGATTTCGAGTACCGTTTCAACGCGGCGGGCGTCAGCACCATCCTCTGCACGGCGGACGGGGACGTTTCCCATCAGGTGGAACTTGCCGAACAGACCTGTCCCACGCTTGTCCGCAAACTCCTTGTCGGCGGACGTCGGGAGGGCTGGCGCGACTTTAACGCCGAATACCCTCTTTACAGCACGCATTTTTACCGGGACGACGACACCGCCTGCGGGGACGAGCCCATGATCATGCTCTTTACCTCCGGCACCACGGGCTATCCCAAAATCGCCGTCCACACGCATAAATACCCGCTTGCGCATTTTATGACCGCCAAGTACTGGCACGGCGTCAGCGACGACGGCCTGCATTTTACCATTTCCGAGACCGGCTGGGGCAAGGCGCTCTGGGGGAAACTCTATGGACAGTGGATGTGCGAGGGCGCGGTCTTCGTCTACGACTTCGACCGCTTCGACGCGACCAAGATCCTGCCCATGTTCGCAAAGTACCACATCACCACCTTCTGCGCGCCGCCCACCATGCTGCGCATGATGATCAAGCAGGATCTGACGAAGTACGACTTCTCCTCTGTCACGCACATGACGACCGCCGGCGAAGCGCTGAACCCCGAGGTCTACCGCCAGTTCCAAAAGGCGACCGGCCTGCAGATCATGGAGGGCTTCGGTCAGACCGAGACCACCCTTGTCATCGGCAATTTCTTCGGCGGCACGCACAAGCTCGGTTCCATGGGCAAGCCTTCGCCTCTGTATGAGGTCACGCTGCTCGACGCCGACGGAAACGAGGTCCCCGACGGCGAAACGGGTGAGATCTGTATCCGCGCCAGTGTCCCCTGCGGGTTGTTCGCCGGGTATTATCTCGATAAAGCCCGCACGGACGAGGTCCTGCACGACGGCTGGTATCACACCGGCGACACCGCATGGCGGGACGAGGACGGCTTTTACTGGTACGTCGGACGCGTGGACGACGTCATCAAGTCCTCCGGCTACCGGATCGGCCCGTTCGAGATCGAATCCGTCATCATGGAACTCCCGTACGTTCTGGAGTGCGGCGTCTCCGCCGCGCCGGATGAGACCAGGGGACAGGTCGTCAAGGCCTCCGTCGTGCTGGTGCCCGGGACAGAACCCACCGAGGACCTGAAAAAAGAGATTCAGAATTACGTCAAATCCCACACCGCGCCCTATAAATATCCCCGCATCGTCGTCTTCCGCGACGCTCTTCCCAAGACCGTCAGCGGCAAGATCCAGCGCGCGCTCCTGTGAGCGTATATTTTATAAATCATAATAATAGATATTGACTTTGTCATAAATCGGTGCTATAATCCAGTTGATTCAAAAAGGCTGCGACGAAGAGGTCGTGCCGGAATCCCCCTTGCAGAGAGTCGGCGGACGGTGTAAGCCGACGGCGGGACCGGCGCGGCGTCGCTTCCGAGCCGGAGAGAAGAACCGCTTTTTGCGCAGTAGACCTCTCCCGATCTCGCCGCGTTAAGGCGCAGGGAGTTTTCCCGAAGCGGCGGCAGCAATGCCGCAATTTGAGTGGTACCGCGGGCTATGGCTCGTCTCAAAGTCATCTTTGAGACGGGCTTTTTTGTTTAACAGGAAGCTTTTCGTTTCCTGTTAAACAAAAAATATCTAAGCGCCAGCCGTTATTGTCCTTCGGACAACGGCGATGGCGTAAACGAAAGCGGAATTTCTGCGCCGCAGGCGCTGCGGCACAGCCGCTTTCTTCTCCGCACGAAAGGACGTGATCCCCTTGGAAAAACTGACGGGGCTTGACTACAAAATCATGGAAATGGCGCTTCGTATCCGCGAACTTCGCGAGATCACGCGCTTTACCCCTGCCGAAATGGCGGAAAAGACCG
>CAMVBD010000393.1 GCA_947165615.1 uncultured Clostridia bacterium
GTTTGTCCGGACCTCAAAGTCCGGCTCCCGGAACCTGAGCAGGCAGACGGCCATGACCGCAAGCAGGGCAAGGGGCAAAACGTACAAGGTAAAGACGTTTTCGGTCACGGCGGGATCGACCTCCCGGATGAGGACCGCGCCGAAATAGATGAGAAAGAGGCTTAACAGCCGCTCGGCGTTGTTGAGCGTAAACGCAAGGCCGCAGCGCGCCGCGGTGATGCACCCGCCGAGTCCCGCGAACGCGGCGAGGGAGACGTAAAACCTCGGCATGCCGACGGGCAGAAAGACAAAGGGCACAAAGCCCAGCACGCAGACGGCGACGCTGCCGTAAACGAATTTTTTGAATTTGTCGCGCCACAGGAGCATGACGGCGAGGGACGACAGACCATAGACCGCGATGGGAAACAGTCTGCCGGGCAGCCCCCAGACCGTGACGCCGATGCCGAGGTAGTGACCGCGCACCAGCCACAGGAGCATGTGAGAAGCGTAGGCCAGAACGTACACAAGGCGCGACGCGCGCACGCCCGACAGCGTCAGACACGTCGGCGCCATGACGCCGGTATTCCGCTTGCCGCGCATCCATCTCCCCTCCTTTGTTCCGAAACGCGGGCGTTTGGTCTATTATAGCACCGGCAGGCGCTGAACGCAATACTTTTGTCAAAGAGAGGGGGCGGGCTTCAATATCCGACACAATGCAAGCGTTCTGTTTAATAAGTTTCACAAAACCGCCCGTCTCCCCCAAAGGGACGAGTCGATTTTTGGAAAAAACGCGTCTACAATTAAGGTATCTCATAGATAAAGGAGAGAACTATTATGAAAAAGACGCTGTGTCTCGTTCTGTCCGCGGTCCTGCTGCTGGGCACGTTTCTGCTGCCGGTTTCGGCTGCGATCCCGGCGGGGACGTTTGACGGAGAGGGACGGTTTTTCCGGCTGACCGGGACGCCCGAGATCGTAAGGCTTGCGGCGGACTCCGATGAAAACGGCACCCGCGTGCGGGCGTTTTACCGCAACTCCGATGAAGCGAGACGGCTTTTCGGGGCGCTTTACGGACTGAACGGCAACAACGACCGTCTGTTTGCCGAAGCGCTGGGGCTGGACGCCGACAACGTCGACGGGAATATGGAGATCGGCGTGCAGTTCGCCTATTCCTTTGACGGCGCGACCTGGGTCAACGACGACCCGACCGACCCCGATCCCGACGACGTCCGCTATTACCCGAGGGACGAGTTCGATCTCGACGGCGACGACTTTAACGAACTCACCGGTCTGCCGAACGAAAACGTCGACGCCGGAGACCCGAACCGGACGATCACGATCTTTGACGGCAGAGCCGGGGCATTTACGGCCTATTACTGCTACCCTGCCGACGGAATGAGCGTCCGGGACGCGATCACAAAGCGCATGAACGCGCTGTTCCAGGGCAAGGGCGAATATCTCGGCAATTACGACCGGGATGACGACGACACCAACACGAAGGGCATTGCCGTGGACTTTCATCGGAACACCCTGTACGTCAAGGCGCGCTACCGCGTCTATTCCACTGTGGACACGCGCGTCGGCGGGTCGTGGACCGGCAGACAGGTCAAGGCGGTCTACTCCCCCTGGAGCGAGGTCAAATCCTACAACAACGCGAATTCCTCCCCGGCGGGACAGTCCTGCATCCCCGACATGACCGCGCTGAAGACAGGCGCCGCCCCGACGGTTTCGGTCGTCGGCGCCGAACGCAACGACATTGAGCGCGACGGCGTGCAGATGAAAGAGACGCGGTATTATCTGACCGTCACCTTCCCCGCCGGAACCGAGCGGGCGCTGGCGCAAGACTACGCGCTGGACGGCAAAGACCGGGAAGACCTGACCGGCGAATACTACACGCCGAAGATCTTTTGGGAAATGAAGGTCGCGGACGGCAAATGGTTTATTCTGGATAACCTTGACGCGAATGACCCGTGGTTTACGTTCAGCGACGACACCTGGTGGATGCGAGACCAGATGGAAGCACAGGGCTATGAGCCCGGGGACCCGGTGTATCTGCGCGCGCGGCTTTACGGCAGCGACAGTTACCGCGTAACGAAAGACGACGAAACGGGTCTGTATATCCTCGGCGACCGGGACGCGGTGTACATTCGCAGCGGCGTTTCCAACGAGATCGAACTAAGTCTCAACGGCAAATACAAGATCCGCTATGAACTCGGCGGCGGGTCCTTCCCCTACGGCACGCCGCAGCTCGAGACCTTTGACGAGGAGACGGACCTGACCGTGGATCTCACGAGCGCCGACTACACCCCCGAACGGCAGCACTTTGTTTTCAAGGGCTGGTTTACGGACGCCTCTTTTGCCGAAAGCTCGCGCGTGACGTCCTTTGACACGTCCATGAAGGCCAGCCGCACCTACTACGCGAAGTGGGAGGAACTGCCGCACTTTGGCGTCTCTTACGATTTCGGCGTCATTACCGCCCACGTCTATAACCCGAACCCGGACGCGATCTATCCCGACGACGGCGAGGGCCCCGACGGCGTCGTGCCGCTGAATGACGT
>CAMVBD010000394.1 GCA_947165615.1 uncultured Clostridia bacterium
GGGTGACCGGCGCAACGCTCTGGGGCGAGTACATGTACGACATCTACGGCCTGCCGATGACGAACGAGTGGGTCTACTCCGCGCTCTACAACCTGCCGGTGCTGATCTCCGGCGCGCTGACGACCGTCGCGGCGGTCGCGCTGATACCGGCGATGAAAAAGCTGCCGAAGCCCGAATAAAAAACGGCTCCGAACGCAAGTTCGGAGCCGCTTTTTCTTACAGTGCCGCTTTGAGCTTTTCGATGATCTCGGCATATTCCGCGTCGGAGCGGAACACCTTGCCGGGGTTCATCTCGAACACGCCGCCCCACTCGAAACCGTCCTTGTACTTCGGCACGAGGTGGACGTGCAGGTGGCGGCCCGTGTCGCCGTACGCGCCGTAGTTGAGCTTATCGGGGTGGAACACGGCGTGGATCGCCTTTGCCGCGCGGTTCACGTCGGCAAAGAACGCGTCGCGCTCGGCGTCGCTGATGTCGACGATCTCGCTGACGTGGTCCTTGTACGCCACGATGCAGCGCCCGGGGTGGCTCTGTTCCTTAAATAGAATGAGGGTGCTGACGCTGAGGTCGCAGACGTAAATGCCGAACTTCTCCAGCAGCTCGCCGCGCATGCAGTAACCGCAGTTGGGGTCTTTCATGGGATTACCTCCTGAACAGTAGTTTGCGTTGATTATAACGGAAAACCGTGCCGCTGTCAAATCCGACGGAGCAATCGGCGGCTTTCCGCATTTTAGCCAAAAAGTTGCAAAAACGCATAAATTGAAAGAGCAGTTTTACCTGAAAAAATGGCCGTTTTTTGCAAAAAATCCGGATTTTGCATCGAAGCACCCAAACCCGCAAGCCCGCTCCGTCAGCGGCTTTGACGGTGAGAAGACCGAGATCCAGTCCAAGGACGACAAGAGCGCCAACACGCTGGCTCTCTATGACATCACCACCACCAAGGGCGAGTTTGTCGAGCTGAGCGGCACGGGCATTGCTGGCGTGACCGGTCTGGTCGCCAACTATGCCGCCGGTGTTACGGATGCCAACGCCAACGGCAAGATCTTCGAGGTCAGCGACGGCACGCTGATCGTCGAAGGCTCCACTGTGGCTTCCGTCACAGACAGCACCCGTTACTTCGTGATCAACGCCACCAAGGCTGCCTCCAACGTGGAGGAGATCAGCGAAGGCGCGGTGGTTACGATCGACGCTGCGAAGACCTACACCTATTACGGCTTCAAGGCGAACGACAGCGCCAAGACCCTGAGCATGGTCTACTTCGTCCGCACTGCGTAATCGGAACTGAATGATCCATCGAAGGGTTTCCCTTCCCGAAGAAGGCTCCCGGGCTTCCGCCCGGGAGCCTTCTCGCGTCTCGCCGCGGCACCCTTCGGGGCGCTTGCGTTCGATTCAGCTGATGATAATGTAATTGTAAACCTTATTCTCGTTGTTGAACTGGTAGGATGAACCCGAATCGTTATACCAGCGGACAGAGTTTTCACCCCACGTCAGGTTGTTGATGGTTGTGCTATTGAAATAATGTATGCCGCTCGCGTACGGCGCGCCATAGAGCAGAAATATGGCGTCAACGCCGGAGTAAATACACACCAGCTTCGGCTGGAACGGGAACGTGAGCTGCGTGGGGTGGCTGCTCCCGAACGTCCCGGTTCCCGTATAGGAACCCGTGGCAATGGTGCAGTTCCCGCACCCCGCGAGCGCGTCCTCAAGGTACGATTTGGTGATCCGATCCTCATAATTCATGGCAAAAGCCCCCTTTCACGCCATAGGCGCGAGCGGGGGCTTTGTGTACGGTGCGCGGCAGCGGGAGACGCCAAAAAGAAAAATGCCGCGATCCCGAACGATCACGGCATTTTTGGCACCCCAGAGGGGATTCGAACCTCCGACCTACCGCTTAGGAGGCGGTCGCTCTATCCTGCTGAGCTACTGGGGCATATCTGTGCGATTTGCCTAAATATTTTACAGCACAACGCAGCAAAATGTCAATGAAAATCTGAAAAATCTCTTGAAAACTTCGTCGAAGCGTCATATACTAACCAAGTTATGAAATTTCCCCCGCGTTTAGGAGTGATTATGATATGAAAAACGAAAAACTGCGCAACGTCGCCATCATCGCGCACGTCGACCACGGCAAGACCACGCTCGTCGACGAGATGCTCAAGCAGGGCGGCGTGTACCGCGAGAATCAGGAGGTCGTCGACCGCGTCATGGACTCCAACGACCTCGAGCGTGAGCGCGGCATCACCATCCTCGCCAAGAATACCGCCATCCGCTACGGCGACACCAAGATCAACATCGTCGACACCCCGGGCCACGCCGACTTCGGCGGCGAGGTGGAGCGCATTTTGAAGATGGTCAACGGCGTTATCCTGCTCGTCGACGCCGCCGAGGGCCCCATGCCCCAGACGCGCTTCGTGCTCTCCCGCGCCCTCGAACTGGGCCACCGCGTGATCGTCGTCGTCAACAAGATCGACCGCCCCGACCAGCGCGTGTACGAGGTCGTGGACGAGGTGCTGGAGCTGCTGATGGACC
>CAMVBD010000395.1 GCA_947165615.1 uncultured Clostridia bacterium
ATATCGGCTGCCGGATAGGGGGCGCTTTTCAGCCTGCGGGAAATGGCGCCGGTGTCGATCTCAAACACCCCCCCGGCGTCAAGGAGCCTGTCCGCCGCCTTTCGCCACGCGCGCACGTACCGGGGATGGGACGGGTCCACAAACGGATCCCGGTCCTGATATTTCGTTATCAGGTCAAAGTGGCCCACAATATCGGGCTTCACCCGATCCGCGAGCTCCGCTACCGCTGCAAAGTACGCTTCCGCGACCGAAAGCGGATCGCCGCCGAACCACATGTCCGCGGCCTTTCGCAGATAAGCCGTCCCCTCGTCCACCGGGATATGAAAATCCCCCCGTTTCAGATAGTGGACGCTGCCGATCACGTAATCATAGTCCGCCTTGGGCGCGTCCGCGTACAGGTCCTGCTCCACGCCGAGCAGGACGTCGATCCGCCCCCAGTATTCCGTCTGCAGGGCGCGGATCTCGTCAACGTACAGCGCCGTGTTTTCCACGCTCATGCAGTACCTCTCGTCAAAAGGCGTATGCGCGTGTCCCGAAAAGCCGACGGTCTCCAGCCCCAGTTTCAGCGCCTGCTCGACGCTGTCCCGCGCCGGGGATTTTCCGTCGCAGTACGGCGTGTGGATATGCAGATCCCAGCCGGCGTTCATGTCATTTTCTCCTGTTTGACCTTTTTGTCGATCACGCGGCGCGAGGCCAGTTCCCGCGTGACGTCCCCGATCGTAATACCCGCTTCCACCATCAGGACCGTAAGATGATACATCAGGTCCGCGATCTCATAAACCGTATCCTTCCGGTCTTCGGCTTTCGCCGCGATAATGACCTCGGTCGCTTCCTCCCCGACCTTTTTCAGGATCTTGTCGAGGCCCTTGTTGAACAGGTAACTGGTATAAGAGCCGTCCTGCTCCGTCTCCTTGCGTCCGCGGATCAGATCGTACAGGGCTTCATAAGAAAACGGCGGTTCCTCGTCCTGGAACAGCACGTCCGAAAAACACGAGACCGTGCCCTTGTGACAGGCGGGCCCCGCGGGCTCGACCAGTACCAAAAGGGCGTCCGCGTCGCAGTCCGGGCGGATCTCCTTCACCTTCTGCACGTTGCCGCTCGTCTCGCCCTTGCGCCAAAGCACGCCGCGCGACCGGCTCCAAAAGCAGGTCCGCCCCTCCCGCAAAGTGATCCGCAAACTTTCTTCATTCATATAGGCAAGGGTCAGCACCTGTCCCGTCGCGGCGTCCTGCACGATCGCCGGGATCAGGCCGTTTTTATCAAATTTCAGGGAATACCTGTCCATTCTCTACGCCTCCGTTCTGACCGGGATCCCGCACGCCTGCATCTCCCGTTTGAGCGCGGGTATCGATACGGTCCCAAAGTGAAAAATACTTGCCGCGAGTCCGGCGTCCGCCTGCGGGATCTCCCGAAACAGGCGAACAAAGTCCGCCGCACTCCCGGCGCCGCCCGACGCGACGACCGGGATCGAAAGCGCTTCGCAGACCCGTTTCAGCAAAGGCAGGTCAAAGCCGCCTTTTACGCCGTCCGTATCCATCGAATTGACGACGACTTCGCCGGCGCCCGCGCGTTCTCCCTGTATGAGCCAGTCGATCGCGTCCAGCCCCGTATCGATCCGTCCGCCTTTCGCAAAGACGTGATACGCGCCGCCGACCCGTTTTACGTCCGCGCTCAGCACGACGCACTGCGAGCCGTAACGGTCCGCCGCGCGGGAAATAAGACTCGGGTTCGCGATCGCGCCGGTGTTCACGCTGACCTTATCCGCGCCGCTTTTCAGCAGGCGGTCAAAATCCGCCAGCTCGCTGACGCCGCCCCCGACCGTGAGGGGGATGAATACCTGCGACGCCGTTTCTTTCAGCGCTTCGGTAAACAGCCGTCGCCCCTCGGCGGAGGCCGTGATGTCATAAAACACCAGTTCGTCCGCTCCGGCCTCCGAATAATAAGCCGCAAGCTTTGCGGGAGAAGCCACGTCCGTCAGATCCGCAAACCGGACCCCTTTTACAACTCTGCCGTCCCGTACGTCCAGACAGGGGATGATGCGTTTTGTCAGCATGTGCAGTCCTCCAGCGCCTGTTTTAAGTCGATGCGCCCCTCATACAGCGCTTTGCCGATCACCGCGCCGTCGATCCCGGCCTCTTGCAGCAAGATAAGGTCCCTTTGCCATGTGATCCCGCCGGAGGCGATCAGTTCTCCGCTGAAAAAAGCCTTCAGCGCGCGGTAAAAACCGGCGTCCACGCCCGAAAGCATGCCGTCTCTGCCGATATCCGTGCAGATGACGGCGCAAATACCGATTTCGTCCAGCCGTTTCAAAAAGGCTTCCACTCCAAGCGCCGTCGTTTTCGTCCAGCCGCGTACGGCGACGAACCCGTCTTTCAGATCGACGCCGACGGCGATCCGATCGCCGTAGTGCGCCGCCTGCCGCAAAAACGTCTCCTCTTCCGCGGCGGCGGTGCCGAGGATCACGCGGTCGACGCCGGCGTTCAGATAGCGTTCTACCGTTTCCATG
>CAMVBD010000396.1 GCA_947165615.1 uncultured Clostridia bacterium
CGTTTTGCCGCCGTCTTTTGTCAGGGCGCGGACCGTGTTGCCGAACGCCACGTACAGGATCTCGCCGTAGGAAGCAAGACTTTGCACGCCGAAGGTATAGCCGGAGAGTTTGTACCGTTTGCCGTTCTGAAAACGATAGAGACTGCGTTCGGCGCCGATATAGAGGGCGTCGCCGCATTTTGCAAAGCAGGTCGCACCTTCGCCGACGCTGAAAAACTCACAGTCCAGTTTTTCGGTCAGGATCTGTCTCGGAAGCATGTCATTTTACCTTCAGAAACTGCGGCAGATACTCTCTGTGCGCGTTTTTCATCTCTTCATAACAGGCGCGGGCGTTGGCAAAATCGCCGATCAGCGGATGCACCATCATGGCGTTGTAGCTCTTGAGGTCGTCGCCGGTGATCGCGGCCTCGACGGTATACTTTTCGTAAGCCTTGACGCTGGTCATAAGGCTGACGATGTGCCGGTTCCACGTGGGCGCGACCGGGACGGGCACCGCGCCGTCCTTGCCGATGACGGCAGCGATCTCCACGACGTCGTCGTCCGCCATAAAGGGCAGCGTGCCGCGGTTGAGGATGTTGACGACGTGCACGTCGCGTTTGTCGTTGGCAATGGAGTCGATGAGCGAACAGGCGGCAAGCGAATACTTGTGCCCGCCGCGCTTGTCAAGGAGCGCAGGCTTTACGACAAGTTCCTCGTCCTGATACATTTTCAGAAGCTGCTCCTCGATGTCCATGCACACCTCGGCGCGGGTCTTTTTGTCCTCCCGCAGGTGCTTTAACTTGGCGTTGCGGTTATAGTAATACTGCAGATAACTGGACGGCCAGCCGCCGACGGCGCGCAGGCAGTCCACGTCAAAGCCGTCGTCCACAATGTTTGCCATGACCTTGGGCGCATAGCCCTCGTCAAAAAGTTTGTAAAGGACCTCTTCCCCGTCTTTTTTCACGGAGGTGACCCAACTCAGGTGATTGAGCCCGAGATAAGTGATCTCTGCGTCCTGCCCCACGTTTTCGCGGATGTCGTCCAGCATGTCGATGGGGACGTTGCACAGGCCGAGGCACTTGACCTTTGTGTGATTCAGAATAAAGTCCGTGATGATGCCGGACGGATTTGTAAAGTTGATGAGCCACGCGTCGGGGCAGATCTCTTCGATCCGGCTGCAGATATGCCCGATGACCGGGATGGTGCGCAGCGCTTTGAAGAAGCCGCCGATGCCGGTGGTCTCCTGCCCGATAAGGCCGTATTTGACCGGAATGGACTCGTCAAGGTACCTCGCCGGGAGTTTGCCGACACGGATCTGCGTCACGACAAAATCCGCGCCGACAAGGGCGGCGTCCAGATCGTCCGTCAGAACGACCTCGGTGTCACAGCCCGCCGCCTTGATCATCCGCTGACAAAGGCTGCCGACGATCCTTCTTTTGCGCTCGTCGATGTCCATGAGGACCAGACGCCTGAGTTTTAAGGAATCCTGCCGTTTCAGGAATCCGTCCACCAGCTCCGGACAGTACGTCGAGCCGGAGCCGATGACGGTCACATTGATCTCTTTCATTTTTGTTCCTCCAGTATCCAGTTGATGCAGCCTGTGACAGGCGGTACGGTCAGGCGCTTAAAGAAGCACGCTCTGCCGGAAAGGTTTTCGGTCTTTTCCTTGAGAAGCGCCACGTACCAGTCGGGCAGAAGTTTTGTGTGCATGGAGCCCGACAGCACGACCTGGATCTTTTTGTCCGTAAAATGCTGCTTTTTGATATGTCCGGCAATAAACGCGGCGCCGCGCTGCGCCATGACCTCGGCAATTTCCATGGCGGCGGGGTCCTCCTCGGCCAGCGCGTCGAAATAGACGTCGATCATATCGTGGATGAACTGCGGGGCCTCTTCCTCAAACAGATGGATCTGGGACAAAAGGCCGTCTCTGGTCGCGGGAATGCCCATTTTTTCGCACATGAGTTTGGTGCACAGCGTCTCGCGGTGCGAGAGGCAAATATCATCGTAAACAAGCCGGAAGGTCTCGCCAGCGATCCATTTTCCGCCGCCGACGTCGCCGGACAGTTGTCCGAAGCCGCCGATCTGCAGGAGTTTTCCGTCCGAATCAATGGAATTGCAGCAGGTGCCGGTCCCGCAGTTGTAGCCGATGCCGACGCCGCCCTCGGCACCGGCCTTGATGACGATATAGCCGTCGTTATAAAGCGCGAACGGGATCCGAAGCCCCGCTTTTTTCAGGGATTCCGAAAGCGCGGCTTCCGGATACGGGTGATCCATGCCGGCAAGCGCCATCAGAATGAACGTGACGTTATCCTGCGTCATGGCGTTCATGACCAGCAGTTTTTCGATCCCGCCCATCAGAATGGACGCCGCTTCGTCATAGGACCCGGGCAGGTTTTCGTGGTTGCTGCCGTCGGTCTTGACCGAGGAGATCATATTCTTTTTTTCATCGAACAGGGCGTACTGGGTCTTGGTGCCGCCGCCGTCCACCCCCCTGTAGTATCTGTTCATTGGGCGTCCTCCTGTTCA
>CAMVBD010000397.1 GCA_947165615.1 uncultured Clostridia bacterium
GGCACGACGTAGGGCTTGGCGTTTTTGCAGTCGGGGTAGTTGGGGCAAGCAAGGAACTTGCCGTACCGGCTCATTTTGACGACCATCATGGCGCCGCACTTTTCGCAGGGGATGTCGGTCTTGTCCTCCTCAAGGCTGATCTTGACGCCCTGCATGCTGGACTTGGCCTTGTCCAGCGTATCCTCAAACTCGTCGTAAAAGACGTGGAGCATTTTGATATAATCGTAGCCGCCCGCCTCGATCTTGTCGAGGTCCGCCTCCATGCCGGCGGTAAATTTGGTGTTGACGATCTTCGGAAACTTTTCTTTTAAGAGCTTTGTGATCGCGGTGCCGAGCTCCGTGGGCTTGAGCGTCTTTTTTTCGCGCTCGACGTAGTCGCGGTCGGTGATCGTGGACAGAATCGTCGCGTAGGTGGAGGGGCGTCCGACCCCAGTCTCTTCCAGCGCCTTAATGAGAGACGCCTCGGTGTAGCGCAGGGGCGGCTGGGTGTAGTGCTGCTCGTCTTTGAGTTCCTTGAGGCGCAAGGTCCCGCCCTGGGTCAGTTCCGGCAGGGCGCGCTTTTCGCCGTCGTCCTCGGAGTTGTCGTAAAGAACGGAATACCCGTCGAAGCGCACGGTGTAGCCGCTGGCGGAGAACTCGACGTAGCCGGGGTACTTGTCGCTTGTGGCGCGGATCTCGGCCTTGACCGTGTCCTGCACGCAGGCCGCCATCAGGGACGCCATAAAGCGGCACCAGATGAGGTTATAGAGCTTATACTGCTCGGGCGTCAGGGACCCCTTAGCTTTGTCCGGGGAGAGCGACGGAATGGCGGGGCGGATGGCCTCGTGCCCGTCCTGCGCGCCGGCGCCGGTCTTATAGTACCGGGGCTTGTCGGGGAGGTATTTGTCGCCGTAGGTCTCTTTGATATAGGCGTTGCCCTCGGCGCGGGACTCTTCGCTGATGCGCAGGGAGTCGGTACGCATGTAGGTGATAAGACCGACGGTCCCGTAGCCGCTGACGTCGATGCCCTCGTACAGCTCCTGCGCGATGCGCATGGTGCGCTTGGCGGTAAAGCCGAGGTGACGGGACGCCTCCTGCTGCAAAGTGGACGTGATGAACGGCGGGCTGGGCTGCTTTTTGCGCACGCCCTTTTTGACAGCCTCGGTCGTGTAGACGGCGCCGTCCAGCCGGTCGAGGAAGGCCTTGGTCTGCTCCTCGTTTTCGAGTTTGATCTTGCCCGTCTCGTCGCCGACAAAATTGGCGGTCAACTGTTTTTTGGACGGCGGGTTCGTCAGCACCGCGTCCAGCGTCCAGTATTCCTCGGGCACGAACGCCGCGATCTCCTCTTCCCGGTCGACGATGAGCCTGAGCGCGACGCTTTGCACGCGTCCGGCGGAAAGGCCCCGGCGGATCTTTTGGGAGATAAAGGGGCTCAGGCGATAGCCCACCAGCCGGTCCAGAATGCGTCTGGCCTGCTGGGCGTTGACAAGGTCGAGGTCGATCTTCGACGGATGGTCCATGCCGTAGAGGACGCTGCGCTTGTTGATCTCGTTGAACTTGACGCGGTTTTCCTCGTTTACGTCAAGGCCGAGAAGGGTCGCAAGGTGCCAGGAGATGGCCTCGCCCTCGCGGTCGGGGTCCGTCGCAAGGTAGACCTTTTTGGACTTGGCAGCGGCGTCCTTCAGCTCGCCGAGAAGCTTTTCTTTTCCTTTTATAACGGTGTAGTTCGGCTCGAAATCATTCTTGACGTCCACCGATAATTTCGTGGAATACAGGTCCCGCACGTGTCCCATCGACGCCATGACCTTGTAGTCCTTTCCGAGGTACTTTTGGATGGTCTTGGCCTTTGCGGGCGACTCCACGATGACTAATGACTGCATATGCTTGTCTCCTATCTTCTCTTCGGTTCAAAATTTAAGCGCACGCGGTTTCCGGGCAGGGACTGGAGCAGTCCCTTGAGTTCCAGCAGCGTGACGGCGGACAGCACCCGGCTGACGGGGATCCCCGCCGTGTCCGCCAAGGCGTCTACGTTGACGGTATCCGTCCCGATTTTTAAGAATACGGTCTTTAAGTCCCCCGTCAGCGTTTCGGCGACGGCGGCAAGGCGGTCTTTTCCGGGGCTTTCGGCGGGCAAAGGCTCCGGAACGGCGGTTTTTTGGGCCGCGGGCGCCGCCTCTCCCTGCGCGGGGACGGATTTTGGCTTTTGCGGCGGGACGGGCTCGGCGCCCGAAATATACGCCGCCTTTTTTTGCCCGGGTCTGCCGGTGTTCCGCCGCGTCTCGGCGGGCTCCAGAAGCTGCCGCCGTCCGACGCCCGGGTCCTCCGCCGGGGTCCTGCGGCTGAGATACGCGTAAACGTACCTTGCCTCCCCCTCGGACACGCCGTTGACAAGGGCGAATTGCGAAAGCGTCAGGCTTTCGGGGCGCAAAAGCGGCGGAAGCTGGGCCTTGCGGGAGGAAGGGGGCTCCCCCGCCCCGGGCTGCGGGCGCCGGGCTTTGATGACGTGCCCGGTCGCTTTTTTTTC
>CAMVBD010000398.1 GCA_947165615.1 uncultured Clostridia bacterium
GTATCTTTATACGCTCCGTCTGTATGGACTGACCTACTCGCTGATCGTCGCGCTCGTCAGTTTTGCCGGAACGCCGCCGGATCTGTTTACGCCCTTCTTTATGAAGCGCTTCTCCTATAAGCAGATCATGATCTTCTATCAGCTCTCGCGCGCCGCCGGCAACGCCGTCATCGTGCTGTCCCTGTTCTTCCTGCGCGGCAGCCCCGTGCTGACCGGCGTCATCTGCATTCTCGTCCTCATCCTCATGGAAATGACCAAGACCGTGCCGACCTCCGTCGGACACGACATGGACATCCGCGTCAACGACTATCAGATGTACCTGTCCGGCGAGCGTCTCGAGGGCTTCTCCGGCGTGTTCGGCTGGTTCACCGGCCCCATCACGTCCTTCGTCGGTCTCATTATCCCGCTTTTGCTTTTGGCGCACGGCTTCAATTCCAACTGGGACGTGCTGTACGTCGACGATTCGAGGCTCTGGATCATCGCCATCCCGATCATCATCGACATCATCGGGTATCTGCTTATGACCATTCCCTACATTTTCTGGGATTACGACGACGACAAGCAGAACAAGGTCATGGCGGTCCTGCGCCGCCGCGAAGAGGTCATGGCAAAGAAAGCCGAAGGGGAGGTGCGCGTCCATGAGTAAAAAGCCGCACAAAAACAACCTCGTCGACCAGTCCGTATACGACAGTTACAAGGACGCGATCCCCGAGAACGAGATCTGGGACTATCAGGTCGAGGGCCTGCAGAAGCCCCACATCAACAAGCCCTTTGAAAACGCCATATTCAAAAAGATCCTGACGGTCGCGATCCTTGTCGTCGCCATCGGCATTTCCATCTTTTTCTCGTTTTGGATTCTGCACAACGACGCGTTCAAGTATACGGACCTTGAAGACGGCACGCTGGAACTGACGCGCTTTTCAAACCCCGGCGAACTCAAAGAACTGCGTGTGGATTACCTTGTGACCGACGTCGAAAGCAGCGTTTCGGTCTCCAAAAACGACAAGGGCGAGGACGTGCGTGAGACGTCCTATACCCTGACGCGGGACGAAAGCCGGTCCATCGGCGCCATCCACGAGTACGCATTCAACTGCGACGAAAAGATCCGCGTCATCGAGATCGGCAAGGACGTCACCTTTATCGACGAAAAGGCGTTTTATTCCTGCTACGCGCTCAGGGAGATCCGCGTGGACGACGAAAACCCCAACTATATGGATATCGACGGCGTGCTGTTCACCAAGGACGGCAAGACCCTGATGTGCTATCCCATCGACCACGACGCGTACCTGCGCGAGCGGTACGGGTATGAAGGGCAGTACTGGCCGGTCGAGAACTGGAAAAAGGAGAATAAGAGCAAATACGACGACAAGTATACCCGCGAATATGAGGTCAGGGTCAACACCTACGTCGTGCCTTCGTCCGTGACCCGCATCGGGCCTCTGGCGTTTAATTATTCGGAACTCTTTCGCGTCTATCTGCCGGAGGGACTCGAGCGCATCGAAACGCTGGGCTTCTTCCGCAACTGGCACCTGGAGCGCGTCTATACCTATGAGGGTGAATACGACGGCAACGAGCCCGCGGCCGAAAAGTTTGTCCCCGCGCCGGAGAATGTCAAGTATTCTCTGCCGGATTCCTTGACCTATATCGGCTCCGACGCCTTCAACTCCGCCATTGAGATGGACTATATGTACATCCCCGCGAACGTGACCGAGATCGGCCACCACTGCTTCTGGGGCGCCGCCCGCAAAGAGGACGGGGCGCTCATCGGTCTGCATACGCTGTACGCCGCGCTCGGGGAGGACGCCTTTAAGCAGAACGTCACGACCGGCGACCAGTGGACCGGCGAGTACGACAACGGCCTGTTCCCCAAAAAATCCGGCGTCGAATACGGACAGACGCGGCAGGCTCCCCCCGAGGACCTGAAGGAAGAAGCCGCCGCGGCGCGATAAGGAAGGAACCCTCTATGAATTCTTTTGCCGAACTCTCCGACGCGCGGTTTTCCGTCCGAAAATTTGATCCGAAGCCCGTCGGGCGCGAAAAACTCGACCTGCTGCTGCGGGCGGCGCAGGCCGCCCCCACGGCATGCAACTGTCAGCCGCAAAAACTCTTCGTCCTCCAAAGCGACGAGGCCAAAAACCGACTCCGCCCCGCGCTGCGGTTCTGGTTCAATTCGCCCCTCGTCATCCTGTTCTGCTGCGACACGGACGTCGTCTGCAAGATCCCGCAGGAGCGCCCCGATTACCATACCGGCGAAATGGATGTCTCTATCGTCTGCACCGAGGTCATGATGCAGGCGGCGGACCTCGGGCTCGGCTCGGTCTGGGTGCGCGGCTTCCTTTGCGGGGACGTCAAAAAGGCCATGGACCTGCCCGAAAACCTGCAGCCCGTGTGCTGCCTTTTCGTCGGCTATCCGGCGCCCGACGCCAAACCCCACCCCAAGCTCCACTTCTCCCGCCGCCCGATCGACGAGATCGCAGAGATCCTGTAAACGAAAAAACCGCC